>NZ_JAAKZX010000065.1 GCF_011045025.1 Streptomyces ureilyticus | reverse complement strand
GGCGGGTGCGTGGGGGAGGTCATTCCGCGTGCTCTTCTTCCTTGGTACCTGCGTCTTCAAGTCCCGCGAGCCGCAGCAGCAGCGGCTTGACGTCCGTCGCCGCGAACTCCGTACGTGCCGCCCCGGGCTCCGAACACAGCAGTACGGGCCCGTGGTCCGGATCCTCCGGCAGCCGGCCGTGGCTGCCGCGCACCCCCGACGGGTCCAGCGGGACGGTCTGTATCCGGTAGCGGAACCCGAGCTTCTTGCGGGCGATCTGGCCCACGGCCTTCAGCTTCACCGCCGGGACGGTCTCGTCGTACAGCAGCTCGGCGGGGTCGTAGCCGGGCTTGCGGTGGATCTCCACCTGGCGGGCGAAGTCCGGGGCGCGCTCGTCGTCCAGCCAGTAGTAGTACGTGAACCAGGCATCGGAGTCGGCGACGGCGACCAGCTCGCCTGACCGCTCGTGATCGAGGCCGTACGCAGCCTTGCCCTCCGCGTCCAACACCCGCTCCACACCGTCGAGTTCGCCGACGATCTTCGCGACGGCCGCGGTGTCGGCCGGGTCCCGTACGTACACATGCGCCACCTGGTGATCGGCGACGGCGAACGCGCGGGAGGTCCAGGGGTCCAGGTACTCCATGCCGTCCTGCGTGTAGACGTCCAGCAGTCCGGCGCGGCGCAGGGCGCGGTTGATGTCGACGGGGCGGGAGACCGGGGTGATGCCGTACTCGCTGAGCGCCACGACGGTGGCGCCCTCGCTGAGGAAGTGGTCGATCAACGGGCGGAGCGCCTCGTCGAGTTGGCGGGCGGCGCGGGCGGTGGCGGGGGAGCCCGGGCCGGAGCGCTGGGGCTCGTAGTCCATCTGCGGGATGTAGACGAGGGTCAGGTCCGGGCGGTGCTCGTCGAAGACCTGGCGGGCGGCGCCGAGGATCCACTGGGTGGAGGGCATGCCCGCGTTCGGCCCCCAGTAGGTGAAGAGGGGGAACGGGCCGAGCCGGTCGGTGAGTTCGTCGTGCAGGGAGGGTGGCCAGGTGTAGCAGTCGGGTTCCTTGCGGCCGTCGGAGTAGTAGACGGGCCGCGGGGTGACGGTGAAGTCGACGTCCGCCCCCATCGCGTACCACCAACAGATGTTCGCCACCCTGTAGTTGGGGTCGCTCTTCCTGGCCGTCTCCCAGATCTTCTCGCCGCCGACGAGCGCGTTGTGCTGCCGCCACAGCAGCACTTCGCCGAGGTCGCGGAAGTACCAGCCGTTGGCCACCGCGCCGTGCGTGCTCGGCGGTTCCCCGGTGAGGAAGGTCGACTGGGCCGTGCAGGTCACCGCGGGCAGGGTCGTCCCGAGCCGGGCCTGGAACCCGCGTTCACCGAGGGCGGCGACGGCGGGCATATGGCGCAGCAGCGTCGGGGTGAGCCCGACGATGTCGAGCACGACGAGCCGGTCGGTCATGACGTTTCCTCCTTCAGGCCGAGCCCGGTCAACCGGTCCCTGGCCCAGGCGAGTTCGGCGGCGATGCCCCCGGCCAGGTCGGCGGGCGGCCGGGGCAGCACGGACCAGGTGTAGGTCTCCACCTCGATGTGGTCACAGCCGGCGACGGGGCCGCCGAGCAGTTCGGCGAGTACGGCGGTGAGTTGGGGCGCGGTGGTACGGAGCGGGGGTTCGGGCTCGGCATGCAGCGGGGCGTGGAAGTGGACCCGCCAGGGGCCTCGGTCGGTGGGGAGCCCGCCGGCCAGGGCATCGGGGAGGTCGTCGACACCGAGGATCGTGCCCTCGGGCAGCGCGCTGTGGCCACCGGGCGCGCCGTGCCTGCCCGGCGCTCCGTACCCGCCGGGCGCGCCGTGCCCGCCCGGGCCGCGGGCAGGTCCCGAGTCGGCGTGGCCAGTCGGGTCGCCGGGCCCGCCGACGGACCTCGGCCCGGCGGGAGATCCGTCGGCCTGCCTGTCCGACTGACGGGCGCCGCCGGAGTCGCCGGGACCGTTCGGGTGCCAGGTCCCGTAGACGTGCCCGGTCCCGTCCGCTTCCTCGCCCGCCGCCACACCTCGCTGGCGCGGAATCCGCGGCCCCACGACGGCCAGCCCTTCGCCCGGCACGCCCGAGGCTTCCCAACTGCCCTGCGCAGCAAGCCTCGTACGCGTCTGATGCAGAAACCGCGGCTCCGCAAGCCGCCCCAGCGCCGCCTGCGCAGCCGGGTCCGCCGGATCGTCCGCCTGCACCGCGCAGGATGCCTGGAGCTTGACCACCGGCAGCCCGGCGGCGGACAGCCGCGCCAGTGCGGCGCGCGGGTCCTCGAACTGGACCGCGAGATGGCAGGCGTCCAGGCAGATGCCGAGCCGTTCCGGGTCCAGGCCGCCCAGTTCCCGTGCCGCCTGCGCGGTCGTCTCGACCACGCACCCCGGCTCCGGCTCGAAGCCGACGCGGACCGGACGGCCGGTCTCACGCTCGATCGCGGCGAGTCCGTCGGCCAGCCGGTCCAGGGCGCGGCGGGCGGTGTGGGAACGTTCGGCCGGCCAGGGCGTGCGCCAGGCGAGCGGAAGCGTGGAGACGCTGCCGCGGAGGGCGTCGTCCGGGAGGAGGGCGGTGAGGACGCGGGCGCAGTCGAGGGTGTAGGTAAGGCGGGCCTCGTCCGTCCAGTCGGGGAGATAGACGTCCTTCTTGACGACCTCGCGATGGAAACCGGAGTACGGGAAGGCATTCAGCGTGACGGTCTCCAGGCCCCGCGCGCTCAGCTCGTTCTTCAGCCGCCCCAACGCCCGCTCGTCACCGACGAGTTCGGTGACGACATCGCGGGCCAGCCACAGGCCGATGCCGAGCCGGTCGACGCCGAGCCGTTCCCGCACGGGTTCGGCGTAGGCGGCGAGCTGCGCCAGCACCCCGTCCAGGTCCTCCGCCTGGTGGACGTTGCTGCAGTACGCGAGATGGACGGGCGTCCCGTCGGGGTGGCGCAGGCGCATCGGCCGCTCACTCTCCGCCGCGCTTGATGGAGTTCCCCTGGTAGGTCACGGACTCGTCGGGCTTGGGCTCGTCCAGGACCGGGTCGAGGTCCAGCCGGCCGCTCTGCCCGTAGAAGGCGACCGGGTTGCCCCACATCACCCGGTCGACCTGGTCCACGGCGAACCCGGCCGCCAGCATCGCCAGACCGGTCTTCCGGGTCTTCAGCGGATCGCTGCGCCCCCAGTCCGCCGCCGAGTTGACCAGCATCCGCTCGGTGCCGTGCTCCTGGAGGATCGCCACCATCCGGTCCTCGCTCATCTTCGTCTTCGGGTAGACCGAGAACCCGGCCCAGCAGCCGCTGTCGAGAACCATGCCCACCGTGAGTTCATTGAGATGGTCGAGCACGACCAGCTCGGGCGCGATCCCCGACTCCCGTACGACATCCAGCGTCCGCCGCGTGCCCGCCGCCTTGTCGCGGTGCGGGGTGTGGACGAGGGCCGGAAGCTCGTGCTCGATGGCGAGCTGGAGCTGCCGGGCCAGGGCCTCGTCCTCTTCCTTGGTCATCGAGTCGTAGCCGATCTCGCCGACCGCGACGACCCGGTCCTTGGCGAGATAGCGCGGCAACTCGTCCAGTACCGGCATGCAGCGCGGATCGTTGGCTTCCTTCGGGTTGAGGGCGATCGTGCAGAAGTGCTGGATGCCGAACTGCGCGGCGCGGTACGGCTCCCAGCCCAGCAGCGAGTCGAAGTAGTCGTAGAAGCTCTCGGGCGAGGTGCGGGGCTGGCCCAGCCAGAAGGCCGGTTCGACGAGGGCGCGTACCCCGGCGGCGTGCATGGCCTCGTAGTCGTCCGTCGTACGCGACGTCATGTGGATGTGGGGGTCGAAGATGCGCATGTTCAGGAGACTCCATCGAGGGCGGCGGGGCGGTCATCGGCGGGCGCGAAGGCTCGGATGACGGGCGTGATGTCGTCGGGCACGGCACGTCCGGCCGCGATCCGCTCGCGTGCGAAGTCGGCCAGCATCCGGGCGAGTTCGGCGTCGGCACGCTTGTCGAGTCCGGCGACGCGCTCGAGCGGGATCTCGTAGAAGACGCACTTCAGGACGGCCTGCCGGTACTCGTCGTCCGGGAGATGTCTCGCGGCGTACGGTCCGAGGGCGGCCTCGATGAGGGTCGTGTCGTTGCCGCGCAGCGTCTCCCGCACCAGGAAGAGGAAGCGGCCCTCGTCGTCGATCAGCGGCAGCGCCCGCAGTACGGCCCGCTGCTCGGCCGGATCGCCGTGTCGATGGAGCGCTCCCACGGTCGCGACCAGCGCGGAGTCGTGCAGCGGCAGGGCGGTGAGCAGTACGGCGCGGGCGGCCTCGTCGATGGTCCAGTGGTCATCGATCCTGGCCCGGCCGCAGCGGCGGCGGACGGCGGGGAAGAGGGCGCCGATGGCCGTGGGATCGGCGAGGACGCGGTCGACGGCGGCGTCGAGCCAGGCGCGGGCCTCGGGCTCGAGGGCCGTACGGAGTTCAGGTATGCCGGAGATCATGGTCGCGCTCTCTGTGCTCACTGTGCTGCTTCTTGAACTGCCTCTTGTGCTTTCTGCTCTCTCTGCTCCGTCTGAACCTTCGATGTTTTCGGCGCCGTCCGTCGGAGGAACTCGATGGAGCGCTGGGCGACTTCGGGTGCGTCGAGCGAGCCGCCCTGGATCTCCACGGAGACCAGCCCCTTGTGCCCGAGTTCGTCGAGCGCGGCCAGCACCGGCCCGAAGTCGATCTCACCGTCGCCGAATTCGAGATGCTGGTGGACACCGCGCTTCATGTCCTCGATCTGCACGTTCAGCAGATGGGGCGCGGCCAGCTGTACGCACTCAAGCAGCGGAATCTCCTCGACGCAGTGGGCGTGCCCGATGTCCAGCGTGACCCCGAACAGCTCATGCCCGCCGAGCCGTTTCCCCAGCTCCAGGCACCGCTCCACGGTGTCGACGAACATGTACGGCTCCGGCTCGAAGGCGAGGGCCACGCCATTGGCCTCCGCCGTCCGCAACACCGTCTCCATGCCCGCCGTGAGCCGCTTCCACGCGTCCTCCTCCGGCAGCCCCTTCGGCGCGGCACCACTGCACAGATGGACGGTGGGCGAACCCAGGTCGGCCGCGATCCAGATCGCCCGCCGCAGCAGATCGACGCGCCGCTGCACCCCCTCCGACATCAGCGTCGGCTCGTGCTTGCCCCACGGGTCGAGTAAGTAGGGCGCCCCCGTCTCGACCGTGACGCTGAGCCCGTACCAAGCCAACTCCCCCGCGAGCGCGTTGACTTGGCGCGGCAGATCTTCGGCGTACGGATCGAGGTGGCCGTGGTCGAGTGTCAGCGCCACCCCGTCGTAGCCGAGGTCGGAGAGCACGGCGAGCACATCGCTCAGGCGGTGGCTGGTGAAACCGTTGGTGCCGTAGCCGAATCGCAGATCCATGAGTGGCCGTCCTCGGGTCGCTTTCAGGTCGCTCTTCGGGTCAGGTCGGTGACACGCGCCGGGCCAGCCGCCGCGCCAGCGGATGCACGGCCCCCAGCGCCGCCGCTACCACCGGCGATCCGCCCCGAGCGGTCAGCGCCGTCTGCAAGGGCACAAGCCCCAGAATCCCGGCTCCCACCGCTCGCCGTACGTTCTCTCCGGACGGCTCCCGTACGGCCTTGACCTGCGCCAGTCCGTACGTACCGAGGTAGCCGAGCGCTCCGGCGGCGGCGACCGCGGCGGTACGCGCGTCAGGGTGCCGCCCCGGTCCGGAGGGTGCGGTGCCCGCCGCCGCCAGCGCTGTCGCGGCCGACACTCCGAGCGTGGTCGCGGGCAGCCGCGCCGGGGCGCCGGAGATCTCGTGCCGGCTGAGGGCGGTGAGCGTGTACGTATGCAGCCCGACCAGGGCCGCGGGCACGAGCCCACGCCGCCCGGACTTCGTCCCGCCGGCGGTGACCGCGCCCGCGAGCACGTCCAGGGCCCGTGCCCCGGCCATCGCGGCGGGACCGGCCTTCGTTGACTTCAGCTTCAGGTCGTACGCCCAGATCAGCCCCGTCAGTGGCAGCGCGACGCCGAGGCCGCGGCGACCGCCGGAGAGGGCCGCGAGTCCGAGACCGGCGGCGGTCAGTCCGCCGGCCAGGGAGAGGGCCGTACGACGGGGGACGCGGCCGGAGGGGACGGGGCGCTGGGGGCGTTCGACGGCGTCGATGGTGGCGTCGGCGTAGTCGTTGAGGGCCATCCCGGCCCAGTAGAGGCAGACGGAGGAGGCCATCGTGCCCACGGTCCGCGGTCCCAGGGGGCGGCCGGCGGCGGCGGCCCCCGCGAGGATGTCGCCCGGGACGCTCAGCGCGGCCGGGGCACGTACGAGACTTGCCAGGTCAGCGAGGCGTACGGGGCGGGATCCGAAGCGGACGTCCGCTTTCCGGTCGTTCATGAAAGCAAGTTACACGCGCTGCTTGAACATTCATTCTTGAGCTTTGTGGGAATTCTGTGATGAATGTGGCCACGGGTGGATGTTTCCGTTTGCGTGTTGAGTGGTTCCGTTGAATCGGCCATCCATCCACCTTATTGACTTTCGGTTGGGTGAACCAGAGGATTCCCGGGGTGACCCACACCGAGCACCCGTACGCCGGCGGTCCGGCCCCTCTCCCTCCCGACCTGGACGAGGCCGTCCACCGCTGTCTCGTCGCCGGATTCGACGGCACCACGACCGTCCCCGACACCCTGAAGCGGCTCATCGACCGCGGCCTCGGCGGCGTCATCCTGTTCACCCGCAATGTGCGCGACGCGGAACAAGTCCGCGAACTCACGGACACGCTGCGCGGCATCCGGCCCGATCTGCTCGTGGCCATCGACAACGAGGGTGGCGACATCGGACACCTGGTGAGCGCGGGCGCACCAGAAGTCCCCGGCTCCTTCGCCCTGGGTGTCGTGGACGACACCCGGCTCACCGCCCGCTGCGCCGACGCCCTGGCCGGACACCTGGCCTCCCTCGGCATCACGGCCTCGTACGCCCCTGTCGCCGACCTCCAGCACCACCCCCTGAACCCGATCGTGCGCACCCGCTCCTTCGGCGCCGACCCCCAACTGGTCTCCCGGCATCTGCGCGCCTGGATCACCGCCACCCAGGCACGCGGCGTCGCGTCCTGCGCCAAGCACTTCCCCGGTCACGGGGGCACCGTCACCGACAGCCACCACGATGTGGCGGTCGACCCGCGTCCGTACGACGAACTCGATCTCGACCCCTTCCGGGCCGCGATCGCCGTAGGTGTACCGATGCTGATGAGCGCGCATGTCGTGTTCCCCGCGCTGGATCCCGACCGCCCGGCCACGCTGAGCCCCCGCATCCTGAGCGGCCTGCTGCGCGACGAGCTGGGCTTCGACGGCGTACTGGTCAGCGACGCCCTGGAGATGAAGGCGATCGCGGACAGGTACGGGGAGGCGGCCGGGGCGCGGCTCGCCCTCGAGGCGGGCGCCGATCAAGTCGTCGTCGCCGTACCGGACTTGGGGGTCACGGTCGGCTGCCGGGACGCGGTGCTGGACGCGGTGGGCAGCGGGGCGCTGCCGGCGGAACGGGTGCGGGAGGCTGCGGACCGGGTCCGGCGGCTGGCAGATCGGTATGCGGCGCCGGTGGCTGAGAGCGCGGTCGCGGTTGCCAGGTGGGATGTCGGGGCCGGGTTGGAGGCGGCGCGGCGGGCGGTACGGGGGCCTGTGCCGCATGTACGGGGAGCCCATGTCGTCGACCTTTTCCCGCCGCCGCATCCCGCACTCAACTGGGGCGGCGAGGACTTGCTGACGGAGGTACGGGCCCTCGACCCCACGGCCACGGGGACGGCGGTCACTCGGGCTCCGGCGGATCTGACGGACCTCGCCGCCGAACTCCTGCGCCGGGCCGAGGGCGCGCCGCTGGTGGTCGCCACGTACGACGCGGCCCTGCATCCCTGGCAGGCCGAACTCCGGGATGCGCTGTTGACCGGGCGGGCGGACGCGGTCAGGGTGTCGACGGGGCTGCCGGACGGCGGTGACGTGTGCTCGTACGGGCGGGGGCGGGTGAACTTGCGGGCGGTGGCGGAGGTGTTGGTGGGTGTTGCTTGAGGTCAGGCAGATCTACCCACCTCGGTCATTCACTCATCTACTCATCCACTCGTTCACTTGCGGCGCTTGGCGTAGCGGTTACGTCGTCAGAGGTCAAAGCCCGGGCCGATCGCCGGCGTGCACGCAGCCAGAGGGCTCCACCACCGCTGGTGACCACTACGACGGCAATCCCGCCGGTCAGCCACCACACCCATGAGGCGATGCTGTTCGTCTTGCCCGATACCGTCATCAGCTCGCGGTCTCTCGACGTGTCGACCGAGGGGAAATCCCGCGGCAACGTGATCTCGTCGTCCTCGCTGAGGATCTCGTTGTTCGCGCGGAAGTCATCCAAGTCCTGGTAGCTCTTGCCCTCGTGGTCCACTATCGCCACGTTGCCGTTGGGCTGGCACACGAGGAACAGCGGGATCGAATCGATCCTGGCCTTCCCCTTGTGCTTGACGAAGACCTTCTGGGTGTACACCTTTCCAGGGGATTCGCAGCGGGTCTGCCGAGTCGCGGACGACGCCTGCACGTGGGTCGTGGCCGCAGACGAAGGCGATGCGACCATCAGCACGGCGAGCGTCATCGCAGCCGCACACAACGCGTGGACGGCGATGCGGGTTTGCGTCTCCCTACCGGACACGAGTGATCTCCTCTCACTCCGTCGATCGCCGACGGCAGTGTTACAGCACGTGCCCGGGACCCGTCCCGACATGGTCGTCCTCGCGGTCGGCGGGTCACAGACAGGACAGGCCTCACTCCGGGCGCCGGTGCCGCCGAAGTCCAAGGTCGATCTGTACGCGGCGATCCTCCGTGATGCCCGGGCGGGGATGTCGAACCGGTCCGTGCAGCGCAAGTACGGGGTGGGCTTCCGCTATTGCGGTGCGATGGCTTTGAGCCAGTCCTCGACGGCGAAGACATCTGCCCACTGCGGGAACAACTTTTCGGTGAGCATCGTGTGCACCTCGGGGTCGGTGTCGAGGCAGGCGTCCGCCAGGACGGTGAGGCCGAAGTCCAGGTCGATGGCGTGCCACAGGGTGGACAGCACTACAGCGCTGGTGGCGATGCCGGTGAGAACAAGGCTGTTGATATCGCGAGCCCTGAGTACCAAGTCGAGGTCGCTGCCCGAGAACGCGCTCCCCCGCCTCTTGGTGACCACGACGTCGCCCTGCTGGGGCGCGACGTCGGGATGGATCTCGGTGCCAGGCCCGCCCTCGGTGAACAGACCGGCCCGCACGGCGTTTGTGATCACCTTGTTGCGAGGGCTGACTTCCGGATCGCCCGGCCGTAACCCCATCACCACGTAGATCACGGGGATGCCGGCAGCCCGGGCACCGTCGATCGCCCTGCGCAAGCGCGGCAGATATCCGGAACCGTCGTCGGCGATGGCCACGACGTCCCGTTGGACGTCCATCACCAGAAGCGCGCTGTTCGCCATGCTTGCCGTCCCTTCTCCGTTGGGAAACAAGGGCAAGCCTGGTGGATCAACCGAGCAGCGGTGGAGGTTTCGGAGATCCTCATCAGCGTCGCGCCGCGGTGCGCCCATGACCGGTGTCGGTTCTGGTTCTGGCACAGATCTTGGGGAGCGGTCGCGGAGCGTCACCGCAGTTGTCTCGACAGTGCCCGAGCCCGAACTGAGGCAGCAGTTTGGCTGTCCCGCACTCAGGTCGCAGGCCCGCCGTCATCGAGAGCGGCGGGCCTGCCTCTCCTGACGGCTACGGACGTATGGTCTGGCCTTGCGCGGAGCCTTCCACCGCTGTCACATACGCCCGGGCTACCTCGGAGACAGGAGTTCCGTCGTTCCCGTCTACGCCCATGCTTTCCAGGGTTTCCTTGATCCACCCAGGGCTGATGAGATTGATGCGAAGCCTTCGCGGCAGCTCGCCGGCTGCGTTGCGGACGAAGCCTTCCAGGCCGGTGTTGACGAGAGCTCCCAGCGAACCGCCGGCCAGCGGAGTCGAGAAGGTACCCCCTGTCAGCGTGATGGAGCCGCCGTCGCGTAGACGGCGCACAGCTCGTTGAACCAGCGCGACCTGCCCCAGCAGCTTGCCCTGTATTCCGGCCACGATCTCTTCATCCGCCACTGACTCCAGGTCCACCAGCGGGCCGCTGGCGGCGCAGCACACCACAGCATCGAGATCCGGCACCTCATCGAAGAGTGCGTCCAGGGAAGATGGGTCTTCCATATCCACCTTCACCGGCCCTCTGCGGGATCCCTTGAACACCTGATGAGAAGCCTCTAACGCACTGGCAACAGCGCTGCCGATCGTTCCTGTCGCTCCGATCACAAGTACCTTCATGCCACTGATCATGTCAGGGCCGACAAGACACTAGCGACCTCATTCTCCGCTCGGCCCCAGACCCAGGAGAGCGGCCGTGGAAGGCTACTGAAGCAGGATCATCTCGCGGAGTAATTCGAATCCCGCTCGTCCGTGGAGCTGCCTTTTGCTCTTCTTGATGCGGTTCACGGCGCCTTCGGTGCCGCCGGAGCTCCAATGCACGGTCGGTCACGTGCGGTGGTCGTAGAGCGGTAGGTGGGTAAGGCAGTTGCACAGCCCCATCCGCAGCTGCCGCCCTCGCCGGTCCCGTGGGGCGAGGTGAGCCTGGTGCAGGTCGGGGCCGTCGTTGTCCTGGTGACCCCGCTCTACTTCGCTCCCGGCGTCCGCCGCCTCGCGCGGTCCGCGCGGTTCGCCCTGCTCGAGCCCGTGCCTGCCTGGCGGCCCTGGCCGTGATCGTGGCCCTCCAGGGGCACCTGGTGTGACCTGAGCCACTCCCGGAGTGTTGCCTCCGGCCCGAATCGATGACGTAGGCGGTGACGCCGCGGTATCAGTACGTCAGGTGAAGTCAGGGCATCCGAATGAGTTCCCTGATGCCTCGCGCACTCAAGTACTCCGCATCATCCGCCCATGCCGCCCTCACCACCGCCGGGCGTACTCCCTCGACCCGCAGCCGCATCCACTCCTCGAAGTACGCGCCGCCCGGGCCGGACACGGAACGGGTCGCGGGTGTGCAGTCCAGAACCAGGGCGGTGTCGCGGGGCTGCGCCGAGTGTGGCCCGGTGCGCAGCTTCGCCACCGCGTCCGCGAGAGCCGAAGCGATGGGCTTCGCCCGGCCCGTGGAGTCGAAGAGGCCCAGGGTGTACTCCAGTTCCGGGAAGTCGGCCAGGGAGCGGTCGACGTCGTGGGAGCACCACCAGGTCACGCCCCACAGGTCCGTGCAGTCGGCCGCGTTCAGGACGGTCGCGCGGGCGAAATCAGGGGCGTCGGACGCGGGGATGTGCGGCTCGGGTGCTCCGGTCTCCTGGACCCAGACCGGGCGGGCCGGTTCGGTGGCGTACGCCTTGGCGAGTTCCACTCCGTACTCGGCGAGGTGCTGGACCTGCGGGGAGCGGGGGCCGTAGCGGCGTGCGCAGTTGGCGGAGAACACCCAGGGGTGGACGGTGGTCAGGTCGCCCTTGCGGGCGGAGGCCTCGGGGGTGAAGGGGTGGTCGTCGCCGTACCAGGCGGCGTCGTAGGCGGAGTGGGTGACCAGGCCTTCTGCGCCGAGTCCGGAGCGGGCGGCGGTCAGCAGCGTGTCGAGGTAGTGGTCGACCTCGTCTGGTGTGACCGGGTTGTGTTCGACGAGGTTGTTGAGTTCGTTGCCGAGCTGGAGGCCGAGGAGGTTGGGGCGGTCGGCGAGGGCGCGGCCCAGGACCCGTAGCAGTTCGGCCTGGGCTTCGATGGCTTCGGGGTCGGTGAACACATTGCGGTGGTGCCAGCTGCGGGTCCACTCCGGGTAGAAGTCGAAACTGGACAGGTGGCCCTGGATGCCGTCCACGAGTACGCCGAGGCCGGCCTCGGCAGCCAGGTCGACCAGGCGCACCAACTGGTCGACGGCGGCGGTGCGGATGAGCTTGCGGTTGGGCTGGAGGAGCGGCCAGAGGTGGAAGATCCGTACGTGGTCGAGGCCCAGGCCGGCTATCTGCGCCAGGTCCTCGCGTGCGTGCGCAGGGTCGAAGTCGTGCCAGGAGTGGAACCAGCCGCGACGGGGGGTGTAGTTGACGCCGAAGCGCAGGGCTGCGGGTGCGGTGGGAGTGTGGATGGAGACCTCCTCCGGTTGGGCTCCGTCGAGTTTCGCCGGAGCCCGACGAGCCTCGTCGGGCCTTGTCTCCAGCGAATGTATCAACCACCATGGTCGCCAATGAACAATGATTTGAACCAGGATCTCGTGGTCGGCCTGGATGCGGGCGGCACTCGTACGCGCGCCGTCCTGGCGTCCGCGCGCGACGGCCTCCTACGCGGTGAGGGCGCCGCGGGACCGGGCAACGCCCTGACCGTCCCGGTGCCTCAGCTCACCGACCACCTTGCCGAGGCGGTCGCACAGGCCGTTCCGGAGGGGCTGCGCGGCCGGGTGGTGGCGGTGGCGGGTGGATTCGCGGGAGCGTCGCGTACCGCTGCGGACGAGCCCGGCCGGCTCAACGCCCACTCCGCCCTCACGTCGGCGCTGCGGCGACTGGGCATCGCCGCCGTATCGGTCGAGGTCTACAGCGACATCGAGGCCGCCTTCGCCTCCGCGCCCGGCACCCCCGCGGACGGCCTCGCCCTGGTCGCCGGCACCGGCGCGGTCGCGGCCCGCATCACCGACCGCCGCTGCACCGCCACCGCGGGCGGTGACGGCTGGCTCCTCGGCGACGACGGCAGCGGTTTCTGGATCGGGCGCGAGGCGGTGCGTTCGGCGCTGCGTATGGCGGATGGGCGGGGTGGTCCTACGGTGCTGGCCGCCCTGGTCGGCCGGGAGCTCGGGCTTCCGGACGACGTGTTGCCGGGCGGTGGTGAGGCAGAAGGGCCCGCCTTCACGTCCCGGGGACAGCGCGAGGCGTATCGCATGCGGCTGCTGCCTGCCGTCATGGATCAGCCGCCGATCCGGCTCGCCGGGCTCGCACCGCTGGTGAGCGAGGCGGCCCGTGGCGGAGATGCCGTCGCCACGGCCATTCTCCGCGAGGCGGCCGATCAACTCGCCGAGACGGTACGTGCGTTGGGCTGCCGACCAGGGGAACGGCTGGTTGCCACCGGCGGGTTGCTCGGCGCGGGAGGGCCTCTTACGGAGGCGGTGCATCGTCGCCTGGGCAAGCTCGGGCTGGAGGTCGACCAGGTGACGGACGGCTGTGGCGGTGCTGTGGCGCTGGCCCGACTGGAGCGCGAGTTCGCCCCGGCCAGCCGCATGCTGACCGTTCCTACAGACTGAGCGGGAGTGAGTCCTGGTGCCAGGCCTCATGCTCAGCCGCGTGTCCCGAACGGTGTTGGACACGCTGGTTCCCCGCTGTGACCGCACGGCCGGGCGCCGCCCTCGGGGGGCTGGTTCCGTTCCGTGTCCGGCGGAGTCCCTCACGTCCCCGAGTACCGCGATCGGCCTGGACGTTCCGATGCCCGCCACCATCGCTCTGGTGATGGCGGGGCGGTTTCGTCCGTCGCCGGATCGGATGCCCGAGGGCGCGCCTTCCGATCGCGATGCCCGCCGCGTCATGGCGGGTCATCGCACGCTTGTTGCTGGTCAGGGGCGTCTTCCAGTGCTCGGCGCCCCACTTGGAGGTATACGCCGCATCGACGGCGACCAGGGCCAGGCCGTGCTCGGCGGCCATGTTCACCAGCCGGGCCTTGACCTTGCCGGTGGGGATGCCGTGGATGAGCTGACGGAAACGCTTGTTGCGGCCGAACTTCTCGCGGGTCTTCCCGTCGGAGAAGTCCAGGTCCTCGACGGCGATCGCGCTCACGCCGATCCGGGTGGCCCAGCGCAGCAGCCGGCTGAGCGCGTGCCGCAGCTGCGCGTCGCGGTGGTCCGCGCTGCCGGTCAGGTCGTAGGTGAACCGGCGGGGATCGCCGACCGGGTTGCCGTGCGCATCGAGGCGGTAGGCGGCGAAGTGGTCGGCGTTGGTGTCCACGCCGATCAATCCGCCCGCCCGCGCCGCCTCCAACCCGATGGCCTGCACGGCGGGGCGTTTCCAGGACGCGGTCAGGTACCAGCGGCCCCGGGCCACGTCGTAGTGGATCTCGTAGGCGACCGCCCGGTTGTGGGCGATGCGGTCGGCCCACTCTGCGCCCCGGTGCCGGAACGCGACGCGGGCCGAGAGGACGTACCGGCCGCGCGGGCTGTTGGCCAGGTACTGAAGCGGCTTGGGCAGTTTGATCGAGGCCTCGCCGTCTGGTGTGACACGGATCGTCTCGTTCCCGAACCGCTTGCCCGACTCCCCGTCCGCGCTCAAGGACCAGCGCGCCGCATTCCAGCGTTCCCGCCATACCGTCTCGGTGAGCCCGGCGGCGGTCAGGTTGTGCCGGTTCCTGGCGAGCTTCTTCCCGCCGCGCACGACGTGCACCCGCCCGGTCGCGATGTCCTCCTGAACGGTCGTGAGACGGGCCTCAAGGATGTGCAGACGGCGCGACTTGTGAAACCACTCCGCCGGCGACCGGTAGCCGCCCGGCTTGCCCTTGGTGCCCTTCTCGCCGATCGGGAGGGACAGGCGGTGCCGAAGCGTGCGGATGCCGTCGGCGAGGTTGTCGCGGTGGGTGAACTGGCTGCGACGGGCGAGTGCGTACTGATCGTGTGTGCCCTTGGTGATCGCACCAGCCCACCGCGACGACGACCGTGCGGTCAGGTCCTGCTTGCGGGCGGCCCAGGAGTCGTTGGTGCGCTCGAAACCGGCCCGCGAGTACAGGGCGAGGTCAGCGGCTGCGAGAGAACCGAGGTGGGCGCCGACCAGGCGCAGGACCTTCTCGTCCTGGGGCGTGAGGTCCTTGAGCCGGTCACGGATCGCGACACCCGTCGCGTCCTGGACCACGAACGGCTCCCGGAGCGGACGGAACGGCTTCTTGGCCTCGTTCATTTCGCGGCCGCCTCAAGGGCTTTCTGCGCCCGGTTCCTCGCCGAGCGGCGGCCGTACAGGCGGGTGCAGAACGAGGTCAGCACCTCGGTCATGTCGCGGACCAGGTCGTCCTCGCCCTCGCCCTCGCCCTCGTCCAGGACGACCAGGCGGCGGCCCTGCGCGGCCAGGGCGGCCTCGACGAGCTCGACGTTCATCCGGCCCAGGCGGTCCTTGTGTTCGACGACGACGGTCGTCACCGCCGGGTCGGCCAGCAGACGGCGGACCTTCACCCGTGCTCCGGTCATGCCGGAGGCGATCTCCGACTCCACACGCACGACCCGGTGCCCGGCCTTCGCCGCCCACTCCACCAGCCGCGCCGCCTGCCGCTCCAGGTCGGCCTTCTGGTCGTGGGAGGAGACCCGAGCGTACAGGCCCACACCACCGGTGACATCGACACCCTGGTGGGCCTCGATGTTCACCAGGATCGTGCGCGGACCCACCCGCATCGCGGGCACCGGCAGCGTTCCCTCACGGAACCAGCGGCGCGCGGTCTGCGGGTGGACACCCTGGGCCTTCGCCCACTCGGTCAGATTCACAGAACCGACCGTACGAGGCACTCACCTATGAATGCTCATGATCGCTCGTTCTTCACTGGAACGAGTGCAGTTCAAACCCCCAACCAGACTGCCCTCTACCGCAACCCCACCGCCTCCATCCAAGCCCGTACCCGCGACCTGCTCAGCCGAATGACGTTGCGTGAGAAAGTCGGGCAGCTCAACCAGCGCATGTACGGCTGGAATGCCTACCGCCGCACCCGGTCCGGCTTCGAACTCACCGAAGCCCTCCACGCCGAAACCGAACGCTTCGCCGGACTCGGTGCCCTTTACGGACTGCTCCGAGCCGACGCCTGGTCGGGCGTGGACCACGCCACCGGAGCCGGCGCCGCGGACAGCGCGGCGCTCGCCGACCTGGTGCAGCGCCACGTCGTGGGCGAAAGCAGGCTCGGCATACCCGCCCTGTTCGTCGAGGAGGTCCCCCACGGCCACATGGCCCTGGACGGCACCGTCTTCCCGGTGAACCTGGCCGTCGGCGCCACCTGGGATCCCGAGCTGTACGAGCAGGCCGCGGCCCACGCGGCGGTCGAACTCCGTTCCCGCGGTGCCCACTTGGCGCTCGTCTCCGCACTGGACATCGCTCGCGACCCCCGCTGGGGCCGCACTGAGGAGTGCTTCGGGGAGGACCCGTACCTCGCGTCCCGTCTCACCGAGGCTCTCGTACGCGGCATGCAGGGGAACCCCGGCGAACTCTTCGCCCCCGACAAGGCCCCCGTCGTGCTGAAGCACTTCGCCGGCCAGGGCGCCACCATCGGCGGCCGCAATTCCGCCGAGTCCGAACTCGGCGCCCGCGAACTCCACGAGATCCACCTCCCCGCCGCCCGCGCCGGTGTCCGGGCCGGAGCCGCCGCCGTGATGGCCGCGTACAACGAGGTCGACGGGATGCCCTGCGCCGGCAACCCCGCCCTGCTCACCGAACTCCTCAGAGAGCGCTGGGAGTTCGAGGGCCTGGTCATGGCGGACGGCCTGGCCGTCGACCGGCTGGCACGCATCACCGGCGACAAGGTCTCCGCCGGCGCGCTCGCCCTCAACTCCGGTGTCGACCTGAGCCTGTGGGACGAGGGCTTCACGCACCTGGGGGAGGCGGTCGAGCGGGGCCTCGTACGCGAGGAAACCCTGGACGCGGCCGTCACCCGAGTCCTCCACCTGAAGTTCCGCCTCGGCCTCTTCGAACGCCCCTATGCGGCAGACCAGTTGGCAACCTCGAGAACCCCTCCCGCAGCCGCCGCGGCCCCCGCAACCGCCGGCCGGGATCTGAGCACCGCCCTCGCCCGGGCCGCAATCACCCTCCTCCACAACAACGGCGCCCTCCCGATCCCCTCGACCGCCACCCGTATCGCCGTCCTGGGCCCGCAGGCCGCCACCACCGCGCACCAACTCGGCGACTACACGGCCCCGCAACGCCCCGGCACCGGCACGAGCGTGCTCGCCGGGCTGCGGCGGTTCGCCGCGCCCGGGGTGGAGATCACGCACGCCCGCGGCTGCGCCCTCACCGGCGGCGACACCTCCGGCATACCCGAAGCCGTCGCCCTCGCCGGCGCCGCGGACCTGGCCGTGGTGGCGCTCGGCGGCAGCAGCGCCCGTACCCCCGAGACCGACTTCGCGGCCAACGGGGCCGCACAACAGGCCAGTTCCCAGATGACCTGTGGCGAGGGCGTCGACCTCGCCGGGCTGCGGCTCGGCGAGGCGCAGTACGCGCTGTTGCGCGCCGTCTCGGCGACCGGCACCCCCGCCGTGGTCGTCCTGGTGCAAGGGCGCCCATACGCCGTCCCGGAGGCGGCGGACCTGTCGGCGGCGCTGCTCACCGCCTGGTATCCGGGCCCGTGGGGAGGAGACGCGATCGCCGAGATCCTGCTCGGCCACGCGGACCCGAGCGGCCGACTTCCCGTCTCCGTCCCCCGCTCGGCGGCCCAACTCCCCGTCTACTACAACCACAAGGACACCGAATACGGCGCCTACGTGGACGAAAGCGCCGAGCCGCTGTACTCCTTCGGGCACGGCCTGTCGTACACGACCTTCGCGTACGGTCCGCCCCGCCTGTCGGGGCACACAGTGGCGGTCGATGTCACCAACACGGGGGAGCGGCACGGGCGTACGGTCGTCCAGTTGTACGTCCGGCGGCTGCTCACCTCCGTCTGGCCCCGCACCCTCGAACTGTGCGCGTTCGAGGCCGTCACCCTCGCAGCGGGTGAGCTCCGTACGGTCACCCTGCACCTCGACCCCGACCAGCTCGCCGGCACCGGCACCGCCGAGATCCGCGTCGCGGAGTCCGCCCGGGCCGCGCTGACCGCCGTACCCGTCGTACTGCGCCTCACCAGGTGAGACCGGAGGCCCGGCGGCGGTGTCCGCACTACAGGTCGCCCGCCCGCCACCGGGCCTCTTCCGCATCGAGGTCCGCACGGTTCGGCGTGCGGTCGCGCACGATGGCGAGCCAGTCCAGGACGAGCCCGGCGAATGCCTCGTCGAGGCGGGGTGCGACCGGGCGGCCGTCCGCGCAGAGCAGCGCCGCCAGCAGTGGTCGCGCTGCGGGATCGCTCATGTCGCAGGATCCGCACAGCGCGGTTTCCTTGTGGCCGTCGACCCGTTCTCCCGCACGGTTGCTCCAGGCGTGCGGGTAGCGCGCCGACAGGAGTACCGGGATCGCGCAGCGCGGGCATACGGAGGTCTCGGAGATCCGTACCTCGATGGTCTCCGGCCGGTCCGGCGCGGGTGTCATGCGAGGCCGCCCCAGGCTTCGGCGCCGAAGGTCCCCTTCACGTCGGAGGCGACGGTGGCGGCGTTCACCTTGGCGTGCAGGGCGTAGACGGTGGTCTTCCGTACGCCGTGGACGCTGAGGCGGACCGGGCTGTCGCCCGGATGGTCGGCGAGGATTCTCTTCAGCTCGCACACCCGCTGCTCGGTGAGCCGGTGGGCGGGGAGCGCGAGCCGGACCGATGGCCCGCCGCCGTGCTCGGCCGAGGAGACGTCCAGCACCTCCAGTTCCCTGCCGAAGATGTTCAGGGTGGCGTCGCGGTCCTCGATCCTGCCCCGTACGGAGACGACGTGGTCCTCGGCCAGTGCGTGCTGCACCAGTTGGTAGGTGGCGGGGAAGAACAGGACCTCGACGGAGGCGTCGCGGTCCGCGAGGTACACGACCGCCCACGCGTTGCCCTGCTTGGTCACCTTCCGCTGGACACCGGTGATCAGCCCCGACAGCCTGACCTCTCCCGTGGTGCGGCCGGAGGCGAGGAGTTCGGCGATGGAGCAGTCCCGTGCGGCGGCGAGCATATGTCCGGCACCGTCCAGCGGATGCGCGGACACATAGAGGCCCAGCATCTCGCGCTCCAGCGACAGCAGTTGCCGTCGGGGCCACTCCGCGTCGTCGACGGGGAAGTCCAGGCCGAAGCCCGGTTCGGCGTCCTCGCCGCCGAGCCCGGCGAAGAGGTCGTCCTGGCCGAAGCTCGCGGCCTTCTTCACCGGAGTGATCGCGTCGATGGCGTGCTCGTGGACGGCGGTGAGGCCCTTGCGGGAGTGGCCGAGTGAATCGAAGGCGCCCGCCTTGATGAGCGACTCCACGGCCCTCTTGTTCAGCGCGGAGAGGTCGGCCTTCTCCAGGAAGTCGGAGAACGAGGTGAACCGTCCCTTCCGGCGGCGGGCGTCGATCACCGCCTCGATGACGCTGTCGCCGACATTGCGCACGGACCGCAGTCCGAACCGCACGTCGTCGCCGATCGCGGTGAACCGTGCGACGGACTCGTTCACGTCCGGCTGGAGGACACGCACCCCGTTGGCGCGGGCGTCCGCGAGATAGACGGCGGCCTTGTCCTTGTCGTCGCCGACCGAGGTGAGCAGGGCGGCCATGTACTCGGCCGGGTAGTTCGCCTTGAGGTAGGCGGTCCAGTACGAGACGAGGCCGTAGCCCGCGGTGTGGGACTTGTTGAAGGCGTAGCCGGAGAACGGCAGCATCACGTCCCAGATGGCCTTGACCGCCTCGTCCGAGTAGCCGTTCGCCTTCATGCCGCCGTGGAACTTCTCCCACTCCGCGGCCAGGACCTCCGGCTTCTTCTTGCCCATGGCACGGCGCAACATGTCCGCTCCGCCCAGGGTGTAGCCGGCCAGCTGCCGGGCGATGGCCATGATCTGCTCCTGGTAGACCAGCAGGTGGTGGGTGGTGCCCAGGATCGGGTCGAGGGCTTCCTCCAGCTCCGGGTGGATGGGGTTGGGCGCCTGCTTGCCGTTCTGGCGCAGCGCGTAGTTGGTGTGGGCGTTGGCGGCCATGGGGCCGGGCCGATAGAGGGCGTTGGCGGCCGCGATGTCCTCGAACCGGGTCGGTTCCATCAGCTTCAGCAGGGCGCGCATGCCGCCGCTGTCGAGCTGGAAGACGCCCAGGGTGTTGGCGTCGGCCAGCAGCCGGTAGGTCTTCGCGTCGTCCAGCGGGATGACGACGGTGCCGGGATCCCCGTCCAGAGGGTCCACGGTGGCCAGCCGGATGCCGCGGTTCTCGCGGACGTTCTCGATGGCGTGGTCGATGACCCCCAGGTTCCGCAGCCCCAGGAAATCCATCTTGACCAGGCCCATCGCCTCGCACGACGGGTAGTCGAAACCGGTGATCCGCGCGCCGTCCGCGGCTCGCAGGTGCAGAGGGATCCGGTCCGTGAGCCGCGTCTTGGAAAGGATCACCGCGGCGGCGTGCACACCGGTGCCCCGGGTCAGGCCCTCCACTCCCCGGGCGGTGTCGACCACCCGCCGGACGTCCGGCTCGCTCTCGTACATCTGCCGGACCTCACCGGTCTCGGCGTACCGCGGGTGGCCGGGGTCGAACAGCGCGGCGAGCGGTGCAGGCTTGCCGTTCTGGTCCGGCGGGAGCGCCTTGGTGATCCGCTCGCCGTGGGAGAACGGGTAGCCCAGGATGCGTGACGAGTCCTTGATCGCGTTCTTGGCCTTGATCCGGCCGAACGTGTTCACCAGGGCGGTGAACTCCTCGCCGTACTTCTCGATGACGTAGCGGACCATGCGGTCGCGCTGCCGGTCGTCGAAGTCCAGGTCGACGTCCGGCGGGTTGATGCGCTCGGGGTTCAGGAACCGCTCGAAGAGCAGGCCGTGCTCCAGCGGACACAGCTCGGTGATGCGGGTGGCGTACGCGACGAGCGATCCGGTGGCCGAACCACGGCCCGGGCCCAGGGGGATCCCGTTGGCGCGGGCGTGGCGGCAGATGTCCGCCACGACCAGGAAGTACGAGCTGAAGCCCATCGGGCCGATCACCGACATCTCGGTCTCGAACCGGTCCAGGACATGCCGTGGGACCGGATCGCCGTAGCGCATCGCCAGGCCCTTCAGCACCTCCGAGCGCAGCCACGACTCCTGGGTTTCGCCCTCCGGCACGTCCGGAAACCGCGGCATCTCGTCGACGTGGTCGAAGACCTCGTCGTAGGACTCGACGCGCTCGGTGATCAGCAGGGTGTTGTCGCAGGCCCGCGGAAGCTCCGCGAAGAGGTCCCGCATCTCGGCGGCCGTCTTCAGGTAGTAGCCGGAGCCGTTGAAGCGGAAGCGGTTCGGATCGTCCTTGTTCTTGGCGACGCCGATGCACAGCAGGTTGTCGTGGGCGTCGGCCTGGTCCTCGGTGACGTAGTGCGCGTCGTTGGTGGCCAGGAGCGGGATGTCCAGCTCCCCGGCCAGGCGCAGCAGACCGTCGCGGACCTCGCGCTCGATGGCCAGGCCGTGGTCCATCAGCTCCAGGAAGTAGTTCTCGCGGCCGAAGATGTCCTGGTAGGCCGCGGCGGCGGCCCTCGCCTCGGCGTACTGGCCGAGCCGCAGACGGGTCTGGATCTCTCCGGAGGGGCAGCCGGTGGTGGCGATGACGCCCTCCGGCCGCCGCGCGATCAGCTCGCGGTCCATGCGCGGCTTCCCGGCCGGGAACTGGCCCTCGTAGCTGGCCTGTGTACTGAGCCAGAACAGGTTCCGCAGCCCCTGGGCGCTGTACGCCCACATGGTCATGTGGGTGAAACGGCCGCCGCCGGAGACGTCCTTCGAGCCCTCGCCGTCATCACCCACAGCGCGCCGCCCGCCCGGACCCCAGAACTCCCGCTTCCGGGAGAACCGGGAGGAGGGCGCCACGTACGCCTCGATGCCGATGATCGGCCTGACGCCTTCGAAGTCCTTCGCGACCTGTGCGAACTCGTAGGCGCCGAACATGTTCCCGTGGTCGCTCATGGCGATCGCGGGCATCCGCTGCCGGGCCACCTCGGCGAACATCGGCCGCAGCTTCTGCGCGCCGTCCAGCATCGAGTACTCGGTGTGGTTGTGCAGATGGACAAAGGGATCAGGCATGGGCGAGTGGCCTCCGCTCAACGACACGTTGACTCGGGGTATCAAAGCGAGCGGTGAATCCGCAGATCAAACAACCAACGAACCGCCGTCACTCAACCAGACGTTGTATGGCTAGGGTGGCGGGCATGGATCTCAACGCCGTGCGTACCTTCGTCGCCGCCGTGGACGCGGGTCAGTTCCAGAAGGCCGCCGCCGACCTCGCGCTCACTCAGCAGGCCGTCTCCAAGCGCGTCGCGACGCTCGAGGCGGATCTCGGCGTGCGGCTGTTCACGCGCACGGCACGCGGCGCCGAACTCACCATCGACGGGCAGGCCTTCCTGCCCCACGCCCGTGCGCTCCTCCAGGCCGCGGAGCGGGCGGCCGCCTCCGTACGGCCCGGCGGCCGGGCATTGCGCGTCGACGTGGTCGGGCGCCGCACCGCGACGGGCGGCCTGGTCCGCGACTTCCACCGCGCGTATCCCGACATCGAGCTGGACGTGGTCACCCTGTTCGACGCGGACCGGGCCATCGACGCCGTCCACTCCGGCACGATCGACGCGACCTTCCGCGCCGTGGTCATGCCCGGCCGTCGGCTCCCCGACGGCATCGAGGCCATCCCGATCCTGGACGAACCTCTCCAACTGGTCACCAGCCCCGCCCACGAACTCGCCGGGGCGCAGACGGTCACCCCCGCGCAACTCGCCGGCTGCCGGATCTGGATGCCCGGCAACTCTCCCGGCACGGAGTGGTCGGCGTACTACGACGAACTCGCGGCCACCTTCGGCTTCACCGTCGAGGTGACCGGCCCCAACTTCGGCGTGGAAGGCCTGCTCGACACGATCGCCGCATCGTCGACGCTGGCGACCTTTCTCAGCGAACGGACCCCGCTGGTCTGGCCCTCCGGCTACGACCTGCGGCGTATCCCTCTGCAGGATCCGACCCCGGTCTACCCGCACTCACTGCTCTGGCACGCCGACAACTCCCACCCCGCCCTCGCCGTACTCCGCGACCACCTCGTCTCGGCCCGCCCCGGCCATCCCGGCACCGAAGTGTGGAAGCCCGCCTGGGCCCAAGCCTCGTAAGGCACCGTCAGATCTTCACGGCCCCCGAAGAAACCCCCCGATAGAACCACCGCTGCGTGATCACAAACAGAATCAGCACCGGAATCACCGAGATCACCGAACCCGCCATCACCATCCGCTGGTCGTACCCGAACGACGAGGACGACAGCCGCGCCAGACCCAGCGTCAGCGTGAAGTGGTCCTCCGAGCGGAGCACGATCAGGGGCCAGAGGAAGTCGTCCCAGGCGCTGATGAAGGTGTTGATGGTGACGACGAGGATCGCCCCGTACGCGGACGGCAGATACAGATGGCGGAACCGCTTCCACTCGCCCGCACCGTCCAGCATCGCCGCGTCCTCGATCTCGCGCGGGACGGCGAGGAACGCCGCGCGCATGATGAGGACGTTGATGGCGGCGACGAAGCCGGGCAGCCAGACGCCGACGAGGTTGTCGACCAGGCCCAGGTCGCGGATGCTGAGGAACAGCGACACCATGATCGACTCGAAGGGGAACATCATGGACGCCATCAGCAGCACCCACACCAGCTTGCGGCCCTTCCAGGCGGGCTTGGAGAGCATGTAGCCGGCCATGGTGGAGAAGACGAGCTGGCTGGTGATGGAGATGACGGCGACGAAGAAGCTGTTCCTGATGTACGTCCACACCGGGACCTGGTCGAAGACCTGGCGGTAGGCCCGCAGGGACGGGTCCTGGGGGAAGAGGGAGGCGCCCGCGCCGAAGACGTCCTCGCCCGCGCCCTTGAGGGACGACAGCAGTTGCCACAGCAGTGGTCCGACGGTGATGCCCAGGACGAACAGCAACAGCAGGTAGCGGACGATCAGTTCGCGGGAACGGCCGTAGTCCCGCCAGCGGGGCATCAGGCGGCGGCGTTTCACGACGGCTGTCGTTGTCGTCATGCCTCGTCCTCCTTTGTCAGGCGCTGGGCGAGCAGGGTGAGGCCAAGGGTGAGGGCGAAGAGGGCTACGGAGACGGCGGCGCCGTAGCCGGCGTTGCCGGTGAGGGGGTCGAGGCCGACGTCGCGGATGTAGAAGGGGAGGGTGCGGTCGGCGCCGCCGGGGCCGCCGGTGGAGCCGCCGAGCATGTAGATCTCGGTGAAGATCCGCAGTGAGCCGATGCCGGTGAGTGTGCCGACCAGCATCATCGACGTACGGACGCCGGGCATGGTGATGTGCCAGAAGCGGCGGATGGAGCCCGCGCCGTCCACGGCGGCGGCTTCGTGCAGTTCCTTCGGGACGTTCCCGAGCGCGGCCAGGTAGAAGATCATGTACCAGCCGAGGCCCTTCCACAGCGTCAGGCCCATCGCCGACAGCAGGATCAGCCACGAGTCGGACAGGAAGGGGATGGCCTCCTTGATCAAGTGGCCTTTCTGCAGCCAGGTGTTGACCAGGCCCTGGTCGCTCAGCAGCCACTGCCAGCTCAGGCCGACGACCACGCTGGAGGCGAGGACGGGGGTGTAGAAGGCGGAGCGGAAGAAGCCGATGCCGGGCAGGTTCTTCTCGACCAGCACGGCCAGCACCAGCGGCAGCAGCACCATCAGGGGGACGACGATCACCGCATACAGCAGGCTGTTGCGGGTGGCGAGCCAGAAGTCCGAGTCGCCGAACATCCGGGTGTAGTTGTCCAGGCCCACGAAGCCCGCGGCGCCGCCGAGGGGTTTGGCGTCGGTGAAGGACAGGATGAGCGTGTTGAGGAACGGCCACACTCCGAAGACCGTGACGCCGACGACGGCCGGAGCCATCCACAGCCAGGGCAGCCACCACTTGCGGTAGAGCGCCGCGCCCCCCGCGTCCGGTGCCGGGCCGGGCGTCACGGAGCGGAGGACACGGCGCAGCGGCCCCGGCGGAGGTGGCGCGGGGGAAGCGCCGGGGCGCGGGGCGCCCGCCCCCGGGGAGGTGGGGGCGGGCGCCTTGTCGAGAATGCGCAGGGGGCGTACGGCCATGGGTCAGCTGCCCTGCTCGATCAGCTCGTTGGCCTTGGACTGAGCCTCGTCGAGGGCGTCCTGGGCGCTCTTCTTGCCCTGCATCGCCAGCTGTATCTGGGCGACGACGGCGTTCAACTCGCCGGGCGTGAGGGCGATTTCGTCGGCCGTGGCGGTCTCGCGGTCCTTGGCGACGATCTTCCGGGCCTCCGCGAAGGGGTCGGTGCCCTCGACCTTCTGGAAGAAGGGGTCCTTCAACGACTCGGTGGTGGAGGGGAAGATGACGACGTTCGGGTCCTTCGCCCACTCGAGCTGGTTCTGCGCGTTCGTCAGGAACTGTGCGAAGGCCAGCGCGGTCGAGGCGTTCTTGCTGGTGGACGCGACACCGACGTACTGCGGGGCGCCGACGGTGTGGCCGAGTGCGTCCAGCATGAAGGGGGCGACGCCGGTCTTCTCGTAGACGGTCGGGTTGTTCTGCTGGATGAAGCGCAGGAAGTTGGGGTTGGTGGGGCCGTAGACCAGCTTGCCCTGGCCGTAGACGTTGGCCGGGTCCTGGGTGGAGGAGAGGGAGTCCCTGGGCATCCCGCCGGCCTTGTAGAGGCTGGTCATGGCCTCGACCCACTGCACGGTCTTCGGGTCGTCGGCGAAGGTGAACTTCTTGCCGTCGGCCGACTTCACCTCGATGCCCATCTGCTGCCAGTCGGCGGGGATGCGGTGCTGCGGGTTGGCGAGGAAGGCGTAGTAGTCGCCGTCGGAGGCCTTGGCGACCTTCTCGGCGTCGGCGAACAGACCGAGGACCGTGGTCGCGGGCTTGGCCGGGTCCAGGCCCGCCTTCTCCATCAGCTCGGTGTTGAAGGTCTGCAGAATGCCGCCGGAGTACCAGGGCAGCACGCTGTGCACCTTCTTGCCCTCGGCGTCCGCGTACGTGGTGGACTTCCACATCGCGTCCGTGAACGGCTTGCCCGCGTCCGGCGCCTTCTCGTCCAGGTTGAGCAGATAGCCGTTCTTCGTCAGCGCGATCGCCGTGTTGACGTTGACGTTCACCACGTCCGGCAGGGTGCAGCCCTGCGCGTCGGCGACCAGCCGCTGGGTGAAGGTGGCGTCGCCCGGGTCGTCGATCCACTTGATCTTCGTGTCCGGGTTGGCCTTCTCGAAGGCCTTGATGACGCCGTTGAAGTAGTCCCCGAAGTCCTTCTTCACGTTGGTCGTCTGGAAGGTGATGTCGCCCTTGACGTCGCCGGTGAGCTCCCCCGAGCCGACATTGCCCTCGTCGACCTTGCAGCCGCCGGCGGTGGCCTCGCCGCCGTCCGAGCCGCCGAGGCCGCAGCCGGCGGCCGTCAGGGACAGTACGACGATTGCGGCCACGGATCCGGTCAGTCTTCTCGCACGCATGGGATGCCCTCCTGCGACCAGGTATCTGGGGATGTGCTGGTTCAATTCACCAACTTGGACTCCGATTGATGAAAATGTGGACCAAAATTCATCGGAGGTCAATGGGCTGCTGTGTTGCTTTTGGGTTCCGGGTCGGGGTCGGGGACGGGCGGACATCGGGCGGGTGCCGGGCGTCGGGTCTCGGGCAAGTGCCCGTCGGTGCCCGTCAGTGCCCGTCAGTGCCTGTGCTCGTGGTCCGGGTGCGAGGGGTCGCCCGGGTGTTCGTGGCCGACGGCGTACACGACGCCGGCGCGGGCCCGGTCCAGCCAGGTGAAGAAGGCGCGGCGGCCCGCCGCCTGCCGCAGCCCTTGGGCGATGCCCTCCCGTACGTCCGCGTACGGCAGGAAGTCCACCGGTGCCGCGCCGCCGAAGCCGCCGAAGGGGTCGACTCCTCGCCGCAGGGCGTCCTGGGTGAGGAAGCGGTCCCGGTTGCGGTCGTAGTAGTCCTGTACGGCTGCTTCGGGGAGGTCCTGCTCGTCCGTGAGGTGGGTCAGCAGGGCTCGGGCGGCGGGGGAGTAGGCGAGTACGACCGCGACGATGCTTCCGAGGTCGGCGACGTCGGCCTCTTCCACGGCGAGCGCGTGGGGCTCCGCCCGGGCAGGGGGAGTGAGTCCGCGCTCGGCGCAGGCGCGGTGGGCCAGTTCGTCGGCTACGACGATTTGGGTGGCCCATCGGCGGCGCTGCCTCTCAGCGCGTGCCAGAGCCTCGGGACGTGTCTCCCGATCCCGTGCCGGTACGGCTTCCAGTAGCGCGTCCACCCGTTCCCCGGCGAGGGTTTCGCCGTGCACCATGGCGGCGGCACCGTCGGGCGGGCGCACGTGCGTCACGGCGTCACCTCCAGCGGAATGGCTTCGGTGTACGCGACGCTGCCGTGCCAGGCGACTTTCGCCATCAACCAGTACGAGCCCGGCGGCACCGCCCGCCCGCCCACCTCGATGGCGCACTCCACCTGCTCCCCGGGCGGGACCGTGAATCCCTGGCAACCAGGTACCACCCCCGGCCACGTGCCCCACGAGGAAACGGCCCACAGGGTGCCAGTGATCGGACCACGGGTCGTGTTGCGCACACCCACCGGAACCCGCGCCCGCTCACCCTTGCGCACCCGTACCCGCTCAACTCCCAACCAAGACACGAGAGTTGGGCCAGTACGCCCGTCCGGCTCGCCCTCGCGCCCCTCGCCCGGCACATCGAGGGCCGCGACATCCTCGTACACCTGCCCGCCGTACGACAGCCGCGCCGCGAGCCAGTGCCGACCGGGTACGGCGCCGGGGGCGGGCGTCACGGTGACCTCGGCGAGGGTGAATCCGCCGGGGCCCAGCGCGTACGGCAGTCGGGCGGGCTCGGCGAGCCAGCCGGGCGGTACGTGCAGGGTCACGTCGCCCGAGACCGGTGCGTCGGTGAGCTCCGAGGCGATCCGCACGGTCGCGGTGACGGGCCGCCGCCCGTCGACGGTGAGCGTGCTCGGGGAGGCGTACACGGTCACGGGCATGTTCCCGCGCGGCGCGGGGCCGGAGTTGTGCAGCCAGTACCGGGTGGGGACGGGCTGGGCGGGTTCGTACGCGGCGATCCCGGGCCCCGGCGTCGCGCCGGGGGAGCCCGCGCCTGCCGGGTCGCCGGGCGTCGCCAGGACCGTGGCGACCTCGAACCCGGTCAGCCCGACGCCGAGGGCACCGTCCTCCGGGACCAGCGGCTCCTGCGGGGTCTCCAAGACGTCGGCCCGCGAGCCGTCCGTCCAAGGCAGCGGCCCGCGCACCCGCGCTCGCACCGGGCGGCCCGATACCTCATGCATGCGCACCGCGACCCCACGTACCGGGTCGGCCGGTGTCACACTGCCCCGCGCCAGCGGAGAGCCGAGCGGCTTGAGCGCGTCGAGCAGTACCCGGCCCTCCGGCTCGAGCGCCAGCAGAGCCGTCCGCCTCGGCAGTACGGGGCCGTCCGCTGCCTGGCCTGGGGCCGTACGCAACCGCGCCGTCAGCGGATGGTTGAACTCATGGCCCGCCTGCGGGAGTTGGAGCTCGCGCCAGTCGCCCTCGCCGCCCAGCACCGCGTACTCGAAGGTGTGGGACCAGCGCTGGAGCTGGAAGGACGAGCCGTCGGGGGTGGTGCGGCGCGGCGGGTCGATCCAGATGCCCGAGGGCCAGCCGGTGCAGGAGCGCATCAGGGACATGTAGAGGTCGCCGGAGGAGGTGACCACGCAGCCCGGTGTGCCGCGGTTGAGGACGGCGAAGCTGCGGCCGTCCCAGTCGTCACCCGGTGGCAGGGCCTCTCCACCGCCCGCCGCGGTGGCCCGTACCGTCGCGTCCTCCAGGTCCGCCACCAGCTCGGCGACCGCCTTCGCGTCGTCCTCGGGGCGGGCGCCCGCGACCACGAGGAGCGGCAGCCGCTCCAGGTCACGGAGGTCCGCCCCTGGAATCCACTCTTCGCGCAGCCCTGCGCGCGGCGCTACCCACACCGCCGCCACTCCCTGCTCGGCCAGTTGCCGCCGCAGTTCGCGCCCGGCGGCCGGGTCCCAGCCCAGCGCCTCGGCGACCACAGCGTTGCGTTCGGGGGCGCCGACGGCGATACGGATGTCGGGGAGGTTGGAGTCGACCTCCAAGTCGCCGTACCGAGGACCGTCCGCGATCGTCGAGGTCGCCGTGACGCCCGCGCGGACGAGGGCCGCCGCGAGCGGGGCCCCGAGCTCGCCGGCCTCCTCCCAGGAGGCGTAGATCAACTCGGCGACCCCGATCGACCGGTGCCCGAGCAACGCGCCCGCGTCGTCCCGGAGTTCGGTCCGCGCGGTGGAGCCGAGCCCGAACCACGTGTTGGCCGGGTTGTCCAACGTCCACGGGAACTGCTCGCTGTCCACGTCCACGAACCCGAACCCGCGCCCGATCACCGCGTCCGCGACCTCGTGCACCGGCAGCCCGCCCCGTACATCCGACGGCCACCGCACCCGGATGAGCCGGTCGGCGCCGTCGTACCCGTCGATGGTGGTGGACACGTCCAGCCGCGCGACCCCCTTCCACAGACACAGCCGCTGCGTGTAGCGGAAGAGGCCGAGATCGGCTGTGACGGTGACACGGGATCCGGCGGGCGAGTGCTCGACCCGTACGTCCGCGGTCACCTCGCCGCTGCGGGCGACGGTCGTGCCGGTCGGCGTGAGATGCCAGGGGCCCTCACCGAAACGCGGGTGCCTCGGGTACTCCTCCTGCACGACCAGCTCGTTGCCGATGTCCCCGGCACTCAGCAGGTCGCGGCCGCCCTCCGCCATCGCGCGCAACCGGCTGACGCCCCCGCCGCGCGCCGGATCGACGGTCACCTCGTAGAACTCGTTGCGGATCGTGGTGCTTTCGCCGGGCGTCCACCCGGGCACGGTGCCCTCGGCGAGCGGCAGGGCGCGCAGGCCCATGCCCGGCACCTGCGGTACGACCACGCGGAGTTGGCCATCGTCGTCGCGTACGGCGGGCAGCGGCAGACCGGTGTCGTCGAGCGGTACGAGACCCGGGTCGGCCACGGTGAGAACGTCCCGCCGCTCCCGGGTGGCGGAGTTGAAGACAACCAAGTCCGGGGCGCCGCCGGGGAGCTGGGCGACCCGCCCGGCCAGGGCATCGGTCGCGTCGGCGTGCACCGTGCCGGCCAGGTCGTACAACTCCCGCCAGCCGGTCAGCAGGTCGATATAGACCTGGTCGGACTCGGAACCGGTGATGGCGTCGTGATGCGCTCCGTAGATCAGCTGCCGCCACGCCTTGTCGAGCGCCGCGTCCGGATACGGATGCCCGGTGACCATCGAGGCGAGCGTCGCCCACGCCTCCGCGTCGGCGAGCAGCGTCTCCCCGTACCGCTGGGCCTGCTTGGTGTCGATGTACGAGACGTCCTTGCCGGTGTAGACGGGGTTCATGTCCCGCGTCTGCGGCGAGGCCTTGCGGCCTTCCTCGTCGAGTTGCGCCCGTACGGCGGCGAAGAAGTCCCTCGGGATCGCGCTGACGAAGCGGGGCCAGACGTAACGGGCGTTCCAGTCCCGGTGGATGTCCATCACCCAACGGCACGGCGGCGCGTAGTCCCCGCCGACCGGAACCAGCACATTGCGCGTGAGCGCCACCTGCTTGAGCCCCTTGAACAGCTTGTACGCGGCCTGCTCGGCCCGGGGGAGGGTGGGCGCGTTGTCGATCGCCCAGCCCGCCCCGTAGTGGTTGACCATGTACGCGGTCAGCAGCCCGCGCCCCGAGGGAGCGATCCACGAGAACTCCGCCGGGAACTGCATCCGGTTCGGATCCCGCGGCTCCTCCCCGAAGACGGACAGCGTCGGCCCCCACTGATGGAAGGGCCCGCGCGCCCATGAGCTGGAGCTCAGCCCCGCGTCCGCCATCAGCCCCGGGAACTGGGGATCGTGCCCGAAGGCGTCCAACTGCCAGGCGGTTTCCGGCGACGCGCCCATGACGGCTCGCTGGAAGCCGTCGCCGTACACGGCGTTGCGTACGGTCGCCTCGGCGCCGGTGAGATTGGTGTTGGGCTCGTTGTACGTACCGCCCATGATCTCCACACGACCGGTGCGGATCAGTTCGCGCAGAAAGGCGCGCTCCTCCGGGAAGGCGTCCCAGTACGGCTTCAGGTAGTCGACCTCCGCGAGCACGAAGGTGTACGCCGGATCGCGCCGCGCCAGGTCGCAGTGGGCCCGCACGAGGCTCATCCCGGACTGGCCGCGCGAGTCGAAGGTGCGCGCCGGGAGGCCGGTGGAGGCGGGGTCGTCGGCGACGTCCCAGGTCTCGGTGTACGCGGCCTGGGTGTTCCACCAGACGGGGTCGTAGTGGAAGTGGCTGACCATGAACATGGTCCAGCCGGGTTCGGCGACGGTGAACTCGCTGGTGTGGTAGGCGAGTTGGCCTCCGTCGGCGGCTGTGATGGTGATCTCGCGACGGTCGCCGACGGGGAGATCGGTTGCGACGGGGATCTCGGCGCGTACGGTGCCGTCCTCGGCGGTGGTGGCCTCGCCCTCGCCGGTCACACCGGGGCCCTCGACGGTGAGGCGGACGGTCCGGCCGGGAAGGTGGCTCAGCTCGACGGCGACCACTTGGCGCGGCTGCTCGGCTGTTCCGACGAAGAGCTCGGTCGACTCGACAGAGGTGACGCGCATGGGGCTCCTACGAGGGGGCTCGGGGGAGCCACATCCTGACACCGGGGGGTTGGTTCAAACAACCATGCGGGTGCGTTATTGGTGGTTCATCCATGCAGCGCGTACCCACGCGAGAGGTCCGGCTCAGCGAGTGCGGCGGGACTTCACCGCATGCTGCGGCGTGATGTGATCGGTCAGCGCCAGCGACGAGCTGGCCCGCTGGTAGGAGAGCTGTGCGACCCGTACGTACAGGCAGTCGATGAGCACCAGCACGGAGTGCCGACCACCGATGCTGCCGGTGCGCCCGGGAAAGATGGTCTCCGTGGAAGTGGAGATGAGCCGGATGCCGCCGGCCTTGGCAAGTGGCGAGCGCGGATCGGAGGTGATCGCCACCGTCGTGGCACCGCGCGACTTGGCGAGCTCGAACGGCTCGATGGTCTCGCGGGTCGCCCCCGAGTGCGAGATGCCGATGGCGACGTCCGCCGGGGTGAGCAGGGCCGCGGAGGTGGCCGCGGCGTGCACCTCGGTCCAGCCGCGTACCGAGCAGCCGATGCGGAACAGCCGGGTCTCGGTCTCCTGCGCCACCGCGCCGCTGCCGCCGACGCCGTAGATGTCGATGCGCCGGGCGCGGGCGACGGCCTGGGCCGCGCGCTCCATCGCGTCGAGATCGATCCGGTCGATCGTCTGCTGCACCGCGCGCAGGTCGGCGCTGCCCACGACCTGGACGACGCGTTCGAGGTCGTCGTCCGGGGAGATATCCGGGCCGATCTCGGCGCTGCCCCAGTCGGAGACCTCACCGCGACCGCGTTCCTGGGCCAGTTCGATCAGCAGATGCTGGTACGAGTCGAGCCCGATGGCCCGGCAGAAACGGGTCACCGTCGCCTGGGAAGTCCCGGTCCGGCGGCCCAGCTCGGCGGCCGAGGCGTGCGTGACGCTCGCCGGATCCTCCAGGATCAGCTCACCCACCTTCCGCAGGGAGCCGGCCAGTCGCGGCAGCTCGGTGCGGATGAGTGAGGTGACGTCCGTCGGGGGCATCCGATCTCCTTGGTGCTGGTACGTGGTGCTGGTACGTGGTGCTGGTACGCGGTGCTGGTACTTGGTACTGCTACTGGCTGGCTGCTGAGAATGTGACAGCCACCGTATAACTCGACTGTTGAAATTCAGGACCGGAAGGACCTCGGCGGGTACGGGCTGCTGTGAGCGCGTGGTGAGCGAGCGGGTGTGCACGGGGCGGGCACGGGGGTGGATGTTGCCCGACGATCGCCCTCTGTGTTTTATTCATTCACGTATGGATGTACGCGATGGTGGTTCAATCCACCGGTGGGGAGTACCCCGTGTCTGTCGAGTCCGTGAACGGCGACTCCGTGAGCGCTGACTCCGTGAACGCCGACGGGTTCGCGCGCGAGAGCCTGGCGGTCCTCGACCGCATCAAGGGGTCCGCGCGAGGTGAGGTGAGGCGTGCCGCCGAGCTGATCGCCGACTGCGTACGCGCGGACGGCGTCATCCAGGCCTTCGGTACCGGGCACTCCCAGGCCATGGTGCTGGAGCTCGCGGGCCGCGCCGGCGGCCTGGTGCCCACCAACCGGCTGACCATCGCCGACCTCGTTCTGTACGGCGGCGAAGACCCCGCCGTCCTCGACGACCCGCTTCTGGAGCGCAAGTCCGGCGTCGCCCGCCGGATTTACGACCTCGCCGCCCCCCGCCCCGAGGACCTCTTCGTCATCATCTCCAACTCCGGCGTGAACAACGTGATCGTGGAGATGGCCCTACACGCCAAGGAACAAGGCCACCGCCTCCTGGCCATCACCTCGGTAGCCCACACCCGCGCAGTCCCCGCCGCCCACCCCAGCGGCAAGAAGCTCGCCGACCTCGCCGACGTCGTCCTCGACAACGCGGCCCCGCCCGGCGACGCCCTCCTCGAACTCCCCGACGGCGGCGCCGTATGCGCCCTGTCCACCCTCACCGGCGTACTGCTGATCCAGATGGCAGTCGCCGACGCCACCTCCCTCCTCCTGACCTCCGGCCACCGCCCCCCGGTCTACGTCTCGGCCAACGTCCCCGGCGGCTTCGAAAGCAACCTGAAACTGGAGAAGCACTACGCGGGGCGCATCCGGCGTACCGCCAGCTGAGCGTGGCGACTCGTTCCCAATCTCGCCTCGATGCGGGGTCAGGGAGAACTGATCCGGCCGATCAGCTGACGTGGGCGGCGATGGTTCTCGCGCACACCACAGACTCGGTGCGCGTCGTGTCCGCCTCCAGGTCATAGACCACGCCCTCGTGAACCACATCCGCCTGCAACGCGGCCATCCCTTGGACGCGATCGCCTCGTGCGATCTCACGGCCTGCGGCGACCGCGCTCTCACACCTGACGCCGACCCACAACACGGCCATTCCACCCAGAGCCTTCTGCCACCGCTCCTGGGACGCCGCTCCGCCGAGGAAGACGTCATCGATGATGACCCTGGCCCCCGCACGGGCCATCGCCACGACGCCCTCCATCCAGGCCGCCTCCAGTGCCCGGAAGTCCGCCCCGACGCTCACCCCGCCGTCCGCCGCGAACGCGATCCCTTCCTCCGACGACTGCATCTTCGCGGGCAGCGCGTCGACGAACGAGTCGCACCCGAACGCCAGCCACGGATCCGGCAGTTCGGCCTGCAGACACCGCACGATCCCGGACTTCCCCGAGCTGGAACCACCGTTGAGAATGATCACCCGAATCGCCACCGCGCCACGGTAAGGCGCTTCCCACCCAGCACGAAACGAATATCGCCGGTCTCAGTCAAGGTGGGCGATGAAGGTGCGCCAGGCGTGGGCGGTGAAGGTGATCACTGGGCCGGTGGGGCGCTTGCTGTCGCGGACCGGGATGAGGGCGGGGATGTTCTCGGCGATCTCGACACAGTCATGCTCCGCGCCGCTGGCGGATGCCTTGCGCCAGATCGCGACGGCGAGGTCGGATGCGTACAACTCGGCCTTGTGGTCGGTCACTTCCGGTGGGCCTCTTCCAACTCGGCGATCCTCGCGAGCGAGTCCTCCACGGGAAGCGCCGTCGCACGGATGCGTTCGAAGGCCTTGGCGAAGGGCGTCGCGTCGTCGCCCTCAACGTACGTCGCGCCGCTCAGGTTTTCCAAGAGCACTACAGATGGCATGGGTTGGGGAAATCCGGTCAGGTTGAAGCCGCCCACCACGCCGGGGTGCGCGGTGGAGTCCAGCGGCATCAACTGAACGGTGACGTTCGGCATGTCCGACACGTCGAGGAGCCGCCGGAGTTGCTCGCGCATGGTCGGGGGACGCACCGCGAAGCGCTGGTGCAGCGCTGCCTCGTGGACGATGGCCCACAGTTCCGGAGCCGTACCCGGACGGGAGAGTACGGACTGCCGGGCCATCCGTACCTCCGCCAGGGCGGTGACCTCCTCCGGCGTGCGTGACGTCGTCACGCCGGCGATCGTCTCGCGCGCGTAGGCCGCGGTCTGCAGCAGCCCGGGCACGACCAGCGGGGACCACGCGCAGATCATCTCGGCGTCCGCTTCGAGGGAGATGTAGTCGGCGTAGGTGGGCGAGACGATCGCGCTGTACGTCTGCCACCAGCCCTTCTTCCCGGCGTCGCGCGCCAGGGCGCCCAGAGCGCCCCTCACCCGGGTGTCTTCCACGCCGTAGACCGTCAGCAGGGAGTCGACATCCGCGGGCCTGATCGACTGGGTGGCACTCTCGATCTTCGAGAGCTTCGGCGCCCTCCAGCCCATGGCTCCAGCGGCGGCGTCGAGCGTCATCCCCGCTTCGTTACGCAGGCGCCGCAGGCTCGCGCCCAGTCGGCGGCGTCGAACGGTCGGTACGAGTGGCGAGTTGGGCATGTGCGGAGTCTGGCAACGCCCGCGAGGAGATCGCACACCATCGCGAGAGCTTCACTCATTCGGGTCGGAAGTTTTCTACCCAAGGGAGAAAAGCTCGCGGGTAGCTGAAGCTGGGACCGTTCCGATCGCCGACCAGGGAGACCCCACGCCATGCAGCCCCCTCCGCCCCTCACCACACTCCTCGACACCGCCACAGCCCATGTACGAACCATTCCCGGCTTCTACGTCCGCTCCCGCCCCCACGGCTTCGCCGCGCACGTCTGCGCCTCGCCTCAAAACCTGTGCCAGGTACGTCAATTGACAAGCACTGAACTGCTGGCACAGGGCATGAAGGCCGACACCGTCGACTCCGCCCAGCTCGTCCTCTCCGAACTCGTCGGCAACTCGGTACGGGCGTACGGCGATCACGTACCGCTCGTGGTCGAGGTGTACGTGACGTCGCACGGCGTCGCGGTGAACGTCCACGACCCGGACCCCAGCGCCCTGCCCAGGCGCCGAGCGACACCGCTCGACAGCGCGGAGGCGGAGACCGGGCGAGGGCTCGGGCTGGTCGACCTCCTCGCGCCGGGATGGCACGTACGGCGCTCGGCAATCGGGAAGCAGGTGCGCTGCCGCCTGCCCGCCGAACCCGGCTGGAACTGAAGGACTTGCTCCTGCCCGCATCGCAGGACGGCGTGGTCCGGAAGTGCGACGCCCTCGCGGGGCGGCATCGACACCGGACGGCGCTACGTGCGGGGGACGGTCACGCAGCGGATGACTGGCCCGGCATAACCGCCGGGAAGGCGAGTTGGGCTCCACGCACGTGAGCGCGAAAGGCCGCGGCAGCAGGGCCGCCTGGTGCTTGGTTTGTTTCGCACCTTCGAGCTACCAACCCGAGCTACCAAGAGGCTCTGCTGCCATGCGCCGGCTCCCGTGTGATCACCGATCAGGAACGCTGCTCAGTCCTCCCACCAGACGGAACCTGCGTAGATCCAGCCACACCAGTCGTTCGTACGGTCAGAGTACTGAACCTTGAACCACTCATTTCCGTGGCTGTTCCTGTGGCCCTCGAAGAAAGCCAAGGACGCGTCCCGGGGCACGGTCTTTACGACGGAGGAAGACTTGTAGTAAGTCCTCCTGATGTACCCCTTGTCGACGACGACCGAGACCCTGTCGATTGCCGTGCCGCCGCATGCGCCCTGGACGGCGACAGGTAGTTCGGGCGGGGTGGCGGCAGCAGCAGGCGACGCCCCCAGGGTTCCGATCATGATCGCGGATGCGGCTGTGGCTCCGGCCAGACGATGAAGCTTGCTCATCAGGTCAACTCCCCGTTGAGGATTGTCATTTCTGTCCTCGGCCAAGCTAGGGGCAGAGCGCGTCAGCCCGAACCTGGAACTCTTCAGGTTGACCTCGGGCCGCGGCGTGCATCCGTCGCGTCGCGAGTCGGCGCCGGCTACTCCACCGGTACAGGTGTGAGCGCCACCGCGAGCGGATAGGCGCCGGTGGCCAGAGGCGGCCCGGTGGTGCCCGACGAGGTGTCGACCGGGACCAGGACGTTTCCGTCGGCGGTGGTGACGTAGGCCTTCGCGCCGTTCCAGTCCAGGGCGACGTCGAAGGCGGATCTGCCGACCTTGATCGTGGTGCCGGGGGCGCCGGTGACCGTGTCGACGGGGGTGACGGTGTCGCCGGTGCTGGGGCTGACCCACAGGGTCCGTCCGTCCGGGGACAGGGCGAGACCGTAGGCCTGGCCGGAGACCAGGAGCGTCGGCTCGGTGTCGTTGGTGGCCGTGTCGATCGGAGTGACCGTCGAACCGCCGGAGTTGGACACGTACACCGTCCTGCCGTCGGGTGCGGCCACCACGTTGAAGGGGCGGGGGCCCACCGGAATGGGAGCGCCGGCCTTCTGGGTGGCCAGGTCGACCGGCGTGACGGTGTTGTCGTGGATGTCGGCCACGTACAGCGTCCTGCCGTCAGGCGTGACCGCCATGTTCTCCGGGCCGGAGCCGACCGGGACGGGGGTGCCCGCCTTGAGGTCGGCGGTGTCCACCGGCTGGACCGTGTTGTCGGAGTAGTTGGCGACCCAGAGCGTGCCGCCGTCCGGCGTGAGCGCGAGCCCGGCCGGGACGCGGCCCACTGCGACCGTGGCGGTGACCGTGCCGCGTGCCACATCGATGACACTGACCGAGTTCGAGCCCTGGTTGGCGGCGTAGGCGGTACGCCCGTCCGCGCTGAGGATCACCTCACCGGGGTTGCTGCCCACCGAGATGCTGGTGCTCTTCCCGGAGTCCAGGTCGATCGAACTCACCGAAGCGCCGCTGAAGTTGGCCGTCAGCGCCCGCGGCGTGCCCGCGCCGTCGCCGACCTGGACCGGGATCGCCCGGTCCAGGACGGCCGTGCCGTCCGCCGAGCCCGTCGCCACGACGGAGCGGACCCCGTCTGCGGCGCCGTCCCGCGCCGTGAAGGTGACGGTGGCGGAGGCACTGCCTCCGGCGGGGACGGTCAGGGTGCCCTCGTCGGGTGAGGCGGTGACGCCGTCGGGCACGTCGAGCTTCCAGGAGACCGTCCGGGCGGACGTGGACCGCTTGTCGGTCAGAGCCAGGGTCACCGTCTCGGTCGCGCCGGGCTTCAGCGCGAGGGCACCGGGATCGAAGGAGATGTCGACGCCGGGGTCGGGCGCGTTCTCGATCACCGTCGTGTAGAGGAACTGGTCCATCACTCCCGGCGAGACCTGCTGGGGAAACGCGTCCAGCTCCTTGCGCTCGGCCCTGAGCTTCTTCCCGTACGTGGCGACCGCGTCGGCGTCACCCTCTTTGTTCGCCAGGAGCAGGTCCACGGCCGTCTGCCCCGCCGTGCCGTAGCGGCCGAGCTTGTCCAGCCAGGCGGATGTCTCCGTCAGGAAGCCGGGGTTGTCGAGCCGGGCGCGCAGTTCGCGGGGCGTGGCGGCCATGTCGGAGAAGTACGCCCTGAGCGCCTCGGCGGCCTGGTCGAGGCCGCTGTCCTGCTCGTACGCCTTGCGGAAGGCGGCGATGAGCGGGGTGAGCGTGGGCGATTCGGTCGCGTCGAGCAGCGAGGAGTAGTTGTTCTCGGCGAAGATCCGCAGCCATTTCGCCGCCGCGGGTCCGCCGAGGTCGCGGACGGAGGCGAGGAAGGACGTACGGGGATCGTAGGCGTCCGGGTTCCAGAGGTAGTCGGCGGAGGTGAACAGGGCGATCCGGCTCGCCTCGGCTTGGACCATGGGGTTGGCGGTCACTCCGGTTGCCGCCGCGGCCACGCCGGGTTCGCGGCCGGTGTAGGGGCCGAGGAGCAGGCGGCTGGTGACGTAGTCGTTGACGGGGTAGTTGTCCCAGATCAGGATCGGGTGGCCGTACACCTTGCGGGCCTGCTCGACCTGGTCGGCGGTGATGGTCGGCGCGATCACGCCGACGCCGGTCCACTCCACCACCACGGAGGGGTCCAGCTTCTCCCGCAGCGCCTTCTTGTAGGGGGAGTCGGCGAGGTCGGAGTACTCGGTGGGGACCATTTCCAGCGGTTGCAGGCCGGAGTGGTCGGCGGAGAAGTCCTGCCACACCTGGTTGAGCAGTTGGGCCTGTGCCGTGCCCGCCGCGCCGCCACCGGTGCCGAACTCCTTCTCGTCGGCGTCGCAGTTCCACTTCGTGTAGCTGATGTCGTCGAGCGGGATCGCGAAGGAGCGCACGCCGATGTCGTACAGCGAGTCGAACTTGGCGGTGAGGGCCTTGATGTCGGCGTCCGAGGAGTAGCAGACCGACAGTCCCGGCGACAGGGCGTAGGTGAAGCGGACGTGGTTGGCGTCGGCCCGGTCGACCAGTTCCTCGATCCGGGTCAGTTCGGCGGACGGGTACGTGTCGCGCCACTTCGCCCGCAGGTACGGGTCGTCCTTGGGCGAGTAGACGTAGACGTTCTGCTTCGTACGGCCGTAGAAGTCCAGCTGGTTCAGCCGCTCGGCGTGCGACCAAGGGGTGCCGTAAAAACCCTCGATGACCCCGCGCAGCGCGGCTGCCGGCCAGTCCCGCACGGTCACTTCGGGGATTACGGAACGGGATCCGTGCGTCTTGGTGACGAGCTGGCGCAGGGTCTGGGCCGCGTAGAACGTGCCGGTGGTGTCGACGCCGGACAGAGCGACGAGGGCCCGTCCGTCCTTGCGCCCGGACGCCAGGACGTAGCCGCCCGAGGCCAGGCCGGTCGGCGGCTCGGCGCCCAGCCGTTTCAGCGCCTTCCCGGTGGCGCCGCTCTCGTCCGGGCCGCCCACGTAGACCGTGAGCCCGGCGGCGGGGGTCTTGTCACCGTCACTCACGGTGATGATCTTGTCGGCTCCGGCGTCGCGCAGAACGGACTCGACGAGTCGCCGGGCCGACGGGTCGGTCCGACGGCCGACGACCTCCACGACCCGGTCGGGGACGGTGAGTCGGCCCGAACCGGCCTTCATGCTCTGGGGAGTCGGCCACACCTTCGGCACGGTGCTCGGCGGCCGCTCCGCCGCGTACGACGGCTGCGGGGCCGCCACCCCCGCGGCCGTCAGCAGCGCGGCGACCAGCATCGCCGGTCGCCGCGTCCGTCTCCTACTCCTACCTCTGACACGAGTGGCTGAGAGCACGGGATCTCCTCGGTGGGTGAATGGACCCACCGAGCGATGCTAGAGATGCTGAATGGAACATTCAACGGTGCCTACGGGCCAGGACACGGCCTGGCTCAGGGCTTACGGGCAACCGCCCCGTACATAGCGATGTCCTCATCCTGGATCGGCTCCGAATCGCTGCCGTCCGGACGCCACTTGTGCACCTGCGTGATCCCCGGCTCGACCAGTTCGAGGCCCTCGAAGAACTCCTCGGCCTCCGGGAACGTACGCAACCGCATCGGCATGTTGCGCGCCGCGTATTCGCGCGCGACCCGGCCCACCTCCTCCGGCGCGAACTCCGCGGTGCCGATGGACATCGCGAGGTAGCTGCCGGAGGGGAGGGGTTCGAGGAGGCGGCGGACGATGCCTACCGCGTCGTCCTCGTCGAGGACGAAGTGGACGATCGCGATGACGGTCAGCGCGACCGGCTTGGACAGGTCGAGGGTGTCGCGGAACTCGGCGGAGTCGAGGATGGCCTCCGGGTGCTGGAAGTCGGCCTCGATGTACGACGTCCTGCCCTCGGGCGTGCTGGCCAACAGGCCCTGGGAGAGGGTGAGGACGATGGGGTCGTTGTCGACGTAGACGACTCGGGACTCGGGGGCCACCGACTGGGCGATCTCGTGGAGGTTGGGGGAGGTGGGGATGCCCGTGCCGATGTCGAGGAACTGGCGCATCCCCGCCTCCTCGGCCAGCCACCGCACCGCGCGGTTCATGAAGTCGCGGTTGGCCCGCATGTGGACCGGCAGGGCGGGCCACTCATGCGACATGGCGTCGCCGGCTTCCTTGTCGGCGGGGTAGTAGTCCTTTCCGCCGAGGATGTAGTCGTAGATACGCGCGGAGTGCGCGCTCTCGGTGTCGATTCGGTCGGCAGGCCATCCGTTGTCGGACAACGCGGCCCTCCCATCAAGTCGTAGGTCAACAAGGGTGTTTCGGGTGCCAGGGGTTTCAGATCTCACTTACGGGTGTTTCGGAACAGCGGTTGAATCAGAGCAGGAAGTCGGCGTCGCCCGCCTTCACACCCGCCAGGAAGCTGGTGATCTCGCGGTCGGTGAAGACCAGCGCAGGACCGCCGGGGTCGGTGGACTGACGCACCGCCACCCTTCCGTCGCCCAGCTTCTTCACTTCGAGGCAGGCGCCGCCCGCGTCGTCGCTCCACGGCTTGTGCCAGTCCTGCGCGCCGAGATCACGGGCCGGCATGCCATTGCGTATGTGGTGGTGGTGCACGTCAGAGCTCCTTGCGTATCGCACCGAGGAGAGCCTCGGTCCTGCTGGCGGGCGTCGACTGGGCGCCCAGCCGGTCCAGGGCCTCGCGATAGACCAGGACGTCGTCGGCCTTGTCGAGATACACAGCGCCGACCAGGCCGCTGAGATACACGATGTCGGGCAACTCCCTGGCCCTGAACCGGAAGAGATGGAAGGCGCCGGCCCGCATCGCCGGATGCGGACCGTTGCTGAACGGCATGATTTGTACGGTCACATGGGGTAGCGCGTTCAGCGCGATCAGGTGGTCGACCTGGGCGCGCATCACTTCGGGTCCCCCGACCGGCCACCTCAGCACCGTCTCGTCCATCACGATCCACACGCGGGGCGGGTTCGGACGGGACAGCAGTTCCTGACGCTGCATGCGCAGCGCGACCCGGCGCTCCGTCGCCTCCTCCGGAGCGTGCGGATTGCCCGCGCCGAGCAGGGCGCGCGCGTACGCCTCTGTCTGCAGCAGTCCGTGCACGAACTGCGCCTCGTACGCCCGGATCTGCAACGCCGCCTGCTCCAGGCTCAGATACGCGGCGAACCAGTCGGGCAGTACGTCACGGTAGGTGTGCCACCAGCCGCGCTTGTTGGCCTCGCGGACCGACTTCAGGAAGGTGTCGATCTCCTGCTGGTCCTTGACGCCGTAGATCTGGAGCAGCTTCTCGGCGTCCGCGAGCCTGAGCCGGGCCACCTTGGCGGACTCCATCCGGCGGATCGTGGAGTGGCTGACCCCGATCGCCATGGCCGCCTGCTCGTACGTCAGACCGGCCCGGTTGCGCAGCTCCTCCAGCTGTTTGCCCAGGATCATGCGCAGGACGGAAGGCGCGCCGCCCCAGTCGGTTTCCGAGGTCACGCCCTACCTCCTCACCCGCAGTCCGGGCCAATGCATCGCAGTCTGTCACGATCATCGTCGACGAGGGCGGTCTGCGCCCTACAAAATGCAATTTTCAACTTGCTGGTTGCGAGACGTTGTCGGCAGGTGTCAGAGTGGTGGTACGTCCCGGACGGTGAACGAAGGGGCTATGCGGTCCAGTTGGGGGATCACGGCCCGCGACTCGGAGTGTTGTGCTCTGCAGACGAAAGGCGTACGGCGATGGTTTCGCCCTCCTTCCCTCAGTCCTTGGGCCGACTTTCCGGTGACGAACTCCTCCACAAGGCAGGCGTGTTCGGCCTGCCCGCCGTCCCCGTCTCGGTGGCCGCGGCCCGCCGGAATGTGCGGGAGCTGCTGAGTGAGTGGGGCATCAGCCGCGAGACCTGCGACAACGCCGTACTGGTGACCTCCGAGCTCGTCACCAACGCGCTCACGCACACGGAGAGCGACCTGATCGTGTGCAGACTCCGCACCGCCGGCGACCTGATCCATCTCGAGGTCGAGGACCAGAACCGCAGCCGTACGCTCCCCGCACGCAGACAGCCGAAGCCCGACGACCAAGGTGGTCGCGGGCTTTTGCTCGTAGGCATGCTGAGCAGCGACTGGGGGGTCCGGGACGCACCGCAGGGGACCGGCCGCATCGTATGGGCCGAACTTCCGACGGAGGCGGTGGAGGCGGTAGAGGCGACTGAGGCTGCCATGTCACCTGCGGTGCCAGAGCCCCGGGACGGATCGGCCGACGCCCATGCGGCCGATCCGTCCTGGACCTGAACTCCCTTACGCCCGGCGGCAGTTCCGCGTGGCCGAGCAGACGCAGTGGTGACTCCGGCCTTCAGCGCGCGTATCAGCTCTCCAGCGCCAGCCGCGCACCCAGAAGCAGCAGTACGCCTCCGGAGACCTGCTCAAGCCTGCGCCGTACCCCCGCCCGGGACAGCACCGTCTTCATCCGGCCCACGAACCACACGTACAGGCCGTAGTAGCCGACCTCGAAGACCGCCCAGAGCGCGGCGAGCCCCACCATGGTGGGCAGATGCGGCGCCCCCTCAGGAACAAATTGCGGCAGAAAGGACATTGCGAAGATCGCGGCCTTGGGATTGGCGAGGTTGAGCAGCAGCCCGCCCCGGTAGGAGGACCAGCCGCTCTGCTCGGCGGCTTCCTCTCCGTCCGCGTCCGCCGCGCCCTTGACGTGCCGCGCCTGCCACAGCGCCTGCACACCGAAGACGACGAGTATGACGGCGCCGACGATGCGCATCACGTCGTACGCCACTTCCGATGCCGCCAGCAGCGCCGTCAACCCGAACGCGGCGCAGATCCCCCAGACGAAGACACCGGTTTCGTTGCCGAGCACGGTCAGGAAGCCGGAACGTCTGCTGCGGATCGACTGCTTGATGATCAGTACGGTGCTCGGGCCGGGCGAGGCGGCGATGAGCAGACAGGCGCCGAGGAAAGCGAGCAGGGTGCTGAGCATGGGGTCATCGTCGCCCGCGGGCGGAAGCGGGGCCAGTTCTTTTCCCGAGGCCTGGTTCGACGGGCGTACACCGTGGTGTCGGCTGTCCGACAGACCCGCTTCACCGTCAACCCGAGAGAATTCCCAACCCCCTTGTGGGGGCGGCGTCTACGCGCAGAGACTACGGGAGTTCACGTGTTCCCCCTCCTTCTCCGGAGCCCCGATGAACCACCCCAGACCGCAGCGTCCACCGTTCTCGCGCCGTGCCGCGCTCGCCGGTTTTGGCGGCGCCGCGCTGGCGGGTACGACGGCGTTCAGTGCGAACGCGTCCGCCGCGCCCGCGAACTCGTACCGACGGACCGTCCGTTTCGCCACCTTCAACGCCTCGCTGAACCGTGGCGCTGAGGGCGCCCTCGTCAAGGACCTGTCCACGCCGGACAACCAGCAGGCGCGGAACGCCGCCGAGACGATTCAGCGCGTCGACCCGGACGTCCTGCTGATCAACGAGTTCGACTACGGCGAGGACGGCGCGGCGGCCCGACTGTTCCTGCGCAACTACCTGGCGGTCGGTCAGAACGGGGCGAAGCCGGTCCGTTATCCGTTCCGCTTCACCGCGCCGGTGAACACGGGTGTGGCCTCCGGGGTGGACCTCGACGGCAAGAACGGTGCCGTCACCACGCCGGGGTCCGATGCGTACGGGCAGGACGCGTTCGGGTACGGCTGGTTTCCCGGGCAGTACGGGATGCTCGTGCTCTCCAAGTACCCGATCGATGTCCGGGCGGCCCGTACGTTCCAGCGCTTCCTGTGGAAGGACATGCCGGGGAACGTCATGCCGCCGGGGTACTACAGCGAGGCGGCCCGGGCGATCTTCCGGCTCTCCTCCAAGAGCCACTGGGATCTGCCCATCCGGCTCGGCCTCGGCCGGTCCTCGACCGTCCACTTCCTCGTCTCGCATCCGACTCCGCCCACCTTCGACGGCCCGGAGGACCGTAACGGCCGTCGCAACCACGATGAGATCCGTCTCTGGGCGGACTACATCGGTGGTCGCCGCCGTAGCGCGTACCTCTACGACGACAAGGGTGTACGGGGCGGTCTGCGGCCCGGCGCGCGGTTTGTGATCGCGGGTGATCTGAACGCCGACCCGCACGACGGCGACAGTTACGACAAGGCCATCCTTCAGCTCCTCGACCACAAGGCGGTCAACCTGCCTGCCACGCCTCCTGCCGCCGCGGGCGGCGCGGAGGCGGCCCGTCTCCAGGGCGGCGCCAACGCCTCCCACACCGGCAATCCGGCCTACGACACCGCCGACTTCAACGACAACGCCCCCGGCAACCTCCGCGTCGACCACGTCATCCCGTCCCGCGGCCTCGTCCCGGCCGGGAACGGGATCTTCTGGCCGACGCCGGACGATCCGCTGTACCGGTTGGTCGGCGGCGGCGCCGACGTCCCGACGTCGGACCACCGGCTGGTGTGGCAGGACGTACGGCTGGGCTGAGGGCGCGGCACTCCGCTGAAGCCGGGGCACCCCCTCCACACCCCGTGGAATGTCAGACCGTTCCTAGGTTGATTGGCCGGTGTTGGCCGTTTCGGGCATTGCGAACAGTGTGAGCTGGTCGTGGATGCTGGGCCCCCGAACGGTGGTGGGGCCGTGGGGCGGGTGCTTTCCGGGTGGGCGCGCTCGTGTCTGACGCACCACGGGGGTGCTGCGCGAGG
>NZ_JAAKZX010000064.1 GCF_011045025.1 Streptomyces ureilyticus | reverse complement strand
CCGCAGTGAACGTGTACGCGGTGAAGATGGTGCCGCCCAATAGCAGCCACGTCCAGAAAGTACCGAGCACGCGGTCGGAGAGCGCCCAGCGGTCGAGCGAGGTAGGGGCGGCGGGGGCGAAAAACCCTCCCCGGCGTCACCCGGCCAGGGCTACGCCAGCCCTCGGCGGGCAACCGCCGGCGGCCGGTGGCCGGCGATCGACGCGACCATGTCCAGGATCTGGCGGGTCTCCGCGACCTCGTGGACGCGGTACACCCGCGCTCCGAGCCACGCCGAGACCGCCGTCGTGGCGAGGGTCCCGAGGACCCGTTCCTTGACCGGCTTGTTCAAGGTCTCGCCGACGAAGTCCTTGTTGGAGAGGGAGACCAGCACGGGCCAGCCCGTGGCGACCATCTCACCGAGCCGCCGCGTGGCCTCCAGGCTGTGCCGAGTGTTCTTGCCGAAGTCGTGCCCGGGATCAATGAGCACGGACTCCCGCGGCACCCCGAGCGAGACCGCCCGCTCGGCCAGCCCGACGGTGACCCGCAAGATGTCGGCCATGACATCCGCGTACGCGACCCGATGCGGCCGCGTACGAGGCCGCGCACCCCCCGCGTGCGTACACACCAGCCCTACCCCGAACCGCCCGGCGACCTCCGCGAGCCGCGGATCGACCCCGCCCCACGCGTCGTTGAGCAGATCCGCGCCCGCCTCGCAGACCGCCTCACCGACCTCGTGCCGCCAGGTGTCGACGCTGATGATCACGTCGGGGAACCGACGCCGCACCTCGGCGACGAAACCCACCGTGCGTCGAGCCTCCTCCTCGGCGCTCACCTCCTCCCCGGGACCGGCCTTGACCCCACCGATGTCGATGATGGCAGCACCCTCTGACACGGCCTCTTCCACGCGCGCGAGCGCCGGTTCGTCGCGGAAGGTGGCCCCCTGGTCGTAGAAGGAGTCGGGGGTCCGGTTCACGATCGCCATGATCACCGGCTCCTGCGCGTCGAACTCGCGCCCGCCCAGCCTGAGCATCCCCTGTGACCTCTCCCCAGTCGTCCTCGCTGTTCGGCCACCCTCATCGGCCGCCTGCGACCCTAACTGTCAGAGTCGCATGGCACGATCGGAGCCTGACAGTTTCCGCGTCGACGCGTACCGCGTCGGCAACAGCCGGTGGCAGCCGGTGACAGAGCGTGGGGGACCGCAGCGATGTTCATGTTCTTGTTCCTGGTCGTCGCCCTCGTCGTGGTCGTCGGCGCGGTGACCCTCTCCGTGGTGGGCGGCGGCGACAGCACCGCCCTGCCCGAGGCTCCGCCCGAGCGCCTTGTGGACCCCCTGCCCCTGGACCGCCCGGTGCATCGCGGTGACGTGGAGCTGCTGCGCTTCCCGGTGTCCGTCCGCGGCTACCGCATGGCGGACGTCGACGACGCCCTCGGCCGCCTCGCCGCCGAACTGGCCGAGCGCGATGCCCGGATCGCCGACCTGGAGTCCGCGCTGGCCGGAGCGAGGGCGGCCCGGGACACCTCCCTGGAGCAGCACCCGGAGGACGACCACCGGTGAGCGAGGCACTGAAGGGACCCGACGGAGCGCTGCGCTGCCCCTGGGCCCTGTCGACCGACGACTACGTGACGTACCACGACCAGGAGTGGGGCCGCCCGGTCCACGGCGACGACGCGCTGTACGAGCGGCTGTGCCTGGAGGCCTTCCAGTCGGGCCTGTCCTGGATCACGATCCTGCGCCGCCGCGAGGGCTTCCGCGCGGCTTTCTCCGGGTTCAAGATCACCGACGTGGCGGCCTTCACGGACGAGGACAGGGAGCGCCTGCTCGCCGATCCGGGCATCATCCGCAACCGCGCCAAGATCGACGCGACACTCGCCAACGCGCGCGTGCTCGCCGACTGGCCCTCCGGGGAGCTGGACGCGCTGATCTGGTCGTACGCACCGGACCGCGCCTCACGTCCCGCTCCGAAGACCCTCGCCGACGTCCCGGCGGTCACCGACGAGTCGACGGCCCTCTCCAAGGCCCTCAAAAAGCGAGGCATACGCTTCGTGGGCCCGACGACGGCGTACGCCCTGATGCAGGCGTGCGGCTTGGTCGACGATCACCTGGAGGCGTGCGTCGCACGCCTCCAGTAGGCGGTGTCGGCGCAAGTCACCGCCCTACGTACGTCGGCTTCTCCTTGTTGACGAAGGCCTGCACCGCGATCGCGTGGTCCTCCGAGGAGCCCGCCCGCGTCTGCAACTCGTCCTCCTTGTCCAAGGTCTCCGCCAAGGAGTGCGTCAGCCCGTAGGCCACCGACTCCTTCAGCGCCGCGTATGCCACCGTCGGACCCTCGGCCAGCGCCCGCGCCACCTTCTCGGCCTCGGCACGCAGCTCGGCGGGCGGCACGAGCCGGTTCGCGATACCCAGCTCGTACGCCTCCTGGGCTTTGATGCTCCGCGGGAAGAGCAGCAGGTCGGCGGCGCGCCCGGGGCCCACGACCCGCGGCAGGGTCCACGAGATGCCGGAGTCCGCCGTCAGGGCCACCCCCGCGAACGACGAGTTGAAGGCCGCCGTGTCCGCCACGATCCGGTAGTCCGCCGCGAGCGCGAACCCGAAGCCCGCCCCGGCCGCCACCCCGTTCACCGCGGCGACCACGGGCTTCTGCGCCCCGGCAAGGGCTCGCACAATCGGGTTGTAGTGCTCCCGCACCGTGCTCATGGTGTGCCCCGATCCGGTCTCCCGGTCCGCGGCGAGCAGCCCGATGTGCTCCTTGAGGTCCTGCCCGACGCAGAACGCCCGGTCACCGGCGGCGGTCAGCAGCACGGCCCGTACGGCGTCGTCGGATGCCGCGGACTGGACCGCGTCCCGAAGGGCGATCTTGGTCTCGATGTTCAGCGCGTTCATCGCCTCGGGGCGGTTCAGCGTGATCGTCGCGAGTCCGTCGCTCACCTCGTAGAGCACGGTGTCGGCCATGGTGGGTCCCCTCCGGTGTCACGGCTTCGTCGTCGTCTTTGTAGTCGTCTTCACAGGCGTCTTCGTGGTCGTCCGAGGACAGCATGGCGGAGATCATGAGCAGTGGCTGCGTTCAGAGATGTGACCTGCGTCAAAGAATTCCGGCGCCCGAAAGTCGATGCGGTGGCGCAGTATCGCAGTCACATCGCCGAATTGAGTGGTTTTGCTCAAGCGCGTTGCGCAAGCGATGCCGACTGATGTTGGTCATCGGGTCCTGAGATGCGGGATAATGGCCTGGAAGCAATGTGTTCGATGCCGGTGACGCGTGTCCTGGAAGAAGGACGTGTGCCCTCGAAGGGGCCGTCGGCGACGATGAGCTGGTTTCAGGAAGGGGAACGAGCATGGCGGCCATGAAGCCGCGGACGGGTGATGGCCCGCTCGAGGTGACCAAGGAGGGGCGGGGCATCGTCATGCGCGTTCCGCTCGAAGGCGGCGGTCGGCTCGTCGTCGAGCTGACCCCTGACGAGGCCGACGCGCTCGGCGACGCCCTTAAGAAGGTCGTCGGCTGACGCGGGAGCGACAAGAAGGTTTTGAGCCGCCCCGGCGCCGTTTTGGTGCCGGGGCGCTGTCGTTCCAGGTCTACGACACGTAATCAGGTCTACGACACGTGACGGCTCAGCGCTTGACCGCGCACAGCAGGCCGTCGCCGACCGGCAGCAGCGAGGGCAACAGGTCCTGGTTCTCGCGGACCGTGCGCAGCAGCTCGCGCTGGCGCAGTACCTCTGTCGGCTGTGGGCCCGAGTCCACGGTCCGGCCGTTGGAGAAGACGCCCTCGAAACAGACAAGGCCGCCGGGGCGCAGCAGGCGCAACGATTCAGCGAGATAGTCGAGGTATTCCAGGCGATCCCCGTCGCAGAAGACGAGGTCGTATCCGGAGTCCGCGAGGCGGGGCAGAACATCCAGGGCGCGGCCCGGAATGATGCGCGCACGATTACTGGCGAAGCCGGCTGCGCGGAAGGCCTGCCGGGCGAACTGCTGGCGCTCCGGCTCCGTGTCGACGGTGGTCAGTACACCGTCCGGCCGCATGCCGTGCAGCAGATGAATTCCGGAGACTCCGGTTCCGGTTCCGATCTCCGCCACCGCTTTCGCGCCCACGGTGGCGGCGAGCAACCGCAGCGCGGCGCCGGTGCCGGGCGACACCGAGCGCAGCCCTGCCTCCCGGGCCCGGTCCCGGGCCCAGTGCAGCGCGTCGTCCTCGGCGACAAAGGCGTCGGCGAACGCCCAGCTCGTCTGCCGGTTGCCGCTAATGACCCTCTCCCGTCCCCGTGGTTGCCTGGGCGTGACTGTATCCGTTGCCGTCGGGAACCCGCAGATGGGACCGGGCGTTTAAAGGGGTGCGGAACGACGCGGGGGGTAGCCGATGGACAAGGACACCGAGCAAGTGCTGACGCAATCGCGGAAGCGCGTATCAATTTCTCGTAAAACCGCTTATCCGGAGCTAACGGGCGAGGTGGCTATGGTAGGGGCTCCACTGGACACCACCAGAGCCGACAGGGGAGGTGCGGCTGTGCCTGGGGATCGAGGAGGGGTGCTGAGGCGCCTGCTCAGATCCGCGGGTGAGCCGAAATCCGTGACCGACACCGCTGACAAGTACCGCGCTGCCGATTCCGCTCAGACCGCGACCTTCACGTCCGACGCGGACTCGCAGGCGTGGACTCCGCCCACCTGGGAGGAGATCGTCAGCATGCACAGTGGCCGGGTCTACCGGCTCGCTTACCGCCTGACGGGCAACCAGCACGATGCCGAGGACCTGACCCAGGAAGTCTTCGTCCGGGTCTTCCGCTCCCTGTCCACGTACACGCCCGGCACCTTCGAGGGCTGGCTGCACCGCATCACCACCAACCTCTTCCTGGACATGGTGCGCCGCAAGCAGCGCATCCGGTTCGACGCGCTCGGCGACGACGCGGCCGAGCGGCTGCCCAGCCGTGAGCCATCCCCGCAGCAGGTCTTCAACGACACGCACTTCGACGCGGACGTCCAGCAGGCGCTCGACACCCTCGCACCCGAATTCCGCGCCGCGGTCGTCCTGTGCGACATCGAGGGGCTTTCGTACGAGGAGATCGCCGCGACCCTGGGCGTCAAGCTCGGCACGGTCCGCAGCCGGATCCACCGCGGCCGCTCGCAGCTCCGCAAGGCCCTCGCCCACCGGTCGCCCGAGGCCCGCGCCGAGCGCCGTGGCCTGGTCGTCACCGGAGTGCCCGCTCTGGGAGGAGGGGGCGCGACCGCGTGAGTGGATCACGTCCTACGCCGGCAGAGCAGCACCTGGGAGACCGACTCTCCGCCCTGGTGGACGGAGAGCTCGGTCATGAGGCGCGTGAGCGCGTCCTGGCCCACCTCGCGACCTGCGCGAAGTGCAAGGCCGAGGCCGATGAGCAGCGACGACTGAAGAACGTATTCGCGGAAGCGGCTCCACCACCGCCCTCCGAGAGCTTCCTGGCACGCCTCCAGGGGCTGCCCGGGGGAAGTGACGGGGACGGGGGCGGCTCCCGGCTGGGCGGAGGATCCTTCGGGTCGTCCGGCGCCTTCGGTATGCGGCACGATTCGGGTTTCGGCGTGCGGCACGACCCGTTCGAGTATGTGCCGAACGGTCCGCATGCCGCGGTGCTGCCCTCGGAGCAGCGCGGGTTCCGTATCCATGACATCAGCAGGCGTGAGGCCGACCGCTCGGCCTCACGCGGGCTGCGCTTCGCGTTCGTGGCGGCCGGGGCCGTATCGCTGGCCGCGGTCGCGCTCGGCGGGGTGTCGACCGGTGTGCCCGACAGCACGGACGCACGGGCCGGGTCCGGCGCGGGCAGCAATGTGACCCCGGCGCGTACGCCGGGCACGGGCGCGGCGACCACTCCCGAGCAGCGCCGCCGTGGCTTCGCGCCGCTGCTCGCCCAGGGACAGCGTTCCTTCACCGCGGAGCAGGCCGCTCCGACCGCGGTGTCCGCGCCGCTGCTGCCGGGAATGCCCCCGCCTGCCGGGCAGCAGGACGCGCGTCCGCCGCATGCGCTCACCTCGCCGGTGGTGGGCGATGCAGCCGCTATGTCCCCGCTCATACGTCCCCTCGAGACGCACCCGCCGGTCACGCTGACCTCGTGGGCGACGACCTCTCAGTTCGCGACGCCCGGCCTGTCGGCCATCGTGCCGCTGCCCGAGTCGCCCGCCTCCCCCTCGCCTCCCACCGCTCGCTGAACCCGCCCTCTGCGCGGCGGCCGGTGAACCTGGTTGAATCCAGGGATGGGCCGCGCCCACCGGAGGGACCCGGGGCGCGGAGTCGACAATCCGCGGCGCAGCCGACGCGCCGTGCCGCGGGCCAGGCGACACCGACCCCGGACGGGTCGCCGCCGCGGCGCTGCGCGGCCGGTCCGCCCGCGCGGACGTGGCGGAGCTGCGCGAGTTGGCCACCGACGCGGCTGCGGGCCTGATCTCCGAGGACCCCGCCTATTCGACGCTGGCCGCCCGGCTGCTGGCCATCGGCATCGCGGCCGAGGCCGCCTCGCAGGGCGTACGGTCCTTCTCCGAGTCGGTCGCGGCCGGGCACCGCGAGGGCCTGATCGCCGACCGCACCGCCGAGTTCGTACGGATCCACACGGCTCGCCTCGACGCGCTCATCGACCCCGAAGGCGACGACCGCTTCGGCTACTTCGGGCTGCGTACGCTCCACAGCCGGTACCTGCTGCGGCACCCGGTCACCCGGAGCGTCATCGAGACGCCCCAGCACTTCATGCTGCGCGTGGCGAGCGGACTGGCCGAAGACGACAGCGGCCGGTCCGTCGACGAAGTCACCGCGCTTTACCGCCTGATGAGCCGCCTCGACTACCTGCCCTCCTCCCCCACCCTCTTCAACTCCGGTACGCGACACCCCCAGATGTCGTCCTGCTACCTCCTCGACTCCCCGAAGGACGAGCTGGACTCCATCTACGACCGCTACCACCAGGTCGCCCGGCTCTCGAAGCACGCGGGCGGCATCGGCATCGCGTACTCCCGTGTCCGTTCCCGCGGTGCGCTGATCCGCGGCACGAACGGGCACTCCAACGGCATCGTCCCGTTCCTGAAGACCCTCGACGCCTCGGTCGCCGCCGTGAACCAGGGCGGCCGGCGCAAGGGTGCCGCGGCCGTCTACCTGGAGACCTGGCACTCCGACATCGAGGAGTTCCTGGAGCTGCGCGACAACACCGGTGAGGACGCCCGGCGTACGCACAACCTGAACCTCGCGCACTGGATCCCGGACGAGTTCATGCGGCGGGTCGATGAGGACGGCACGTGGTCCCTGTTCTCGCCCTCCGACGTGCCCGAACTGGTCGACCTGTGGGGCGAGGAGTTCGACGCCGCCTATCGCAAGGCGGAGGCGGACGGTCTCGCCAGGAAGACCCTCCCGGCCCGCGAGCTGTACGGCCGCATGATGCGGACCCTCGCCCAGACCGGCAACGGCTGGATGACCTTCAAGGACACCGCCAACCGCACCGCCAACCAGACCGCCCTGCCCGGCCACACGGTCCACTCCTCCAACCTCTGCACGGAGATCCTGGAGGCGACGGACGACGGGGAGACGGCGGTCTGCAATCTGGGGTCCGTGAATCTGGGTTCCTTTGTCGACACATCGACCGGTGATCTCGACTGGGAACGGCTGGACGCCACCGTCCGCACCGCCGTCACCTTCCTCGACCGCGTCGTCGACATCAACTTCTACCCGACCGAGCAGGCAGGCCGGTCGAACGCGAAGTGGCGGCCGGTGGGCCTCGGCGCGATGGGCCTCCAAGACGTCTTCTTCAAGCTGCGCCTGCCCTTCGACTCCCCGGAGGCCAAGGCGCTCTCCACCCGCATCGCCGAGCGCATCATGCTCGCCGCGTACGAGGCCTCCGCCGACCTCGCCGAGCGCAGCGGCCCGCTCCCGGCCTGGGAGAAGACCCGTACGGCCCGGGGCGTACTGCACCCCGACCACTACGACGTCGAACTCACCTGGCCCGAGCGCTGGTCGGCCCTCCGCGAGCGCATCGCCGCCACCGGCCTGCGCAACTCCCTCCTCCTCGCCATCGCCCCCACCGCCACGATCGCCTCCATCGCGGGCGTCTACGAGTGCATCGAGCCGCAGGTCTCCAACCTCTTCAAGCGCGAGACCCTGTCGGGCGAGTTCCTCCAGGTCAACTCGTACCTCGTCAACGAGCTGAAGGCGCTGGGCGTTTGGGACGCCCGCACCCGCGAGGCCCTCCGCGAGGCGAACGGCTCGGTGCAGGACTTCACCTGGATCCCCGAGGACGCCCGACGGCTCTACCGCACGGCGTGGGAGATCCCGCAGCGCGGGCTGATCGACATGGCCGCCGCCCGTACCCCGTTCCTGGACCAGTCCCAGTCCGTGAACCTCTTCCTGGAGACGCCGACCATCGGCAAGCTCTCCTCGATGTACGCGTACGCCTGGAAGTCGGGCCTGAAGACGACGTACTACCTGCGCTCCCGCCCGGCGACCCGCATCGCCCGCGCGGCCGGTTCCTCCACGGCCGCGGCTGCCCCCGTCCCCGTCCCCGTACAGCAGGCCGATCCCGACGCGGTCGCCTGCTCCCTGGAAAACCCCGAGTCCTGCGAGGCCTGCCAGTAATCATGAGTGACAAGAACCTGCTCGACCCGGGCTTCGAGCTGACCCTCCGCCCCATGCGCTACCCCGACTTCTACGAGCGCTACCGGGACGCCATCAAGAACACCTGGACCGTGGAGGAGGTGGACCTCCACTCGGACGTGACAGATCTCGCGAAACTGTCACCCGGCGAGCAGCACCTCATCGGCCGTCTCGTCGCGTTCTTCGCGACCGGCGACTCGATCGTCGCGAACAACCTGGTGCTCACCCTCTACAAGCACATCAACTCCCCCGAGGCGAGGCTCTACTTGAGCCGTCAGCTCTTCGAGGAGGCCGTGCACGTCCAGTTCTATCTGACACTGCTCGACACCTACCTCCCCGACCCGGAGGACCGTGCTGCCGCATTCGACGCGGTGGAGAACATCCCGTCCATCCGCGCGAAGGCGGAGTTCTGCTTCAAGTGGATGGCTGCACTTGATGGAACAGACGGGGTGGAGAAGATCGACCGGCTGGAGAGCAAGGCCGACCGCCGCCGTTTCCTGCTCAATCTCATCTGCTTCGCCGCGTGCATCGAAGGGCTCTTCTTCTACGGTGCCTTCGCGTACGTCTACTGGTTCCGCAGCCGTGGCCTGCTGCATGGACTGGCGACCGGTACCAACTGGGTGTTCCGGGACGAGACGATGCACATGAACTTCGCCTTCGACGTGGTCGACACCGTCCGCAAGGAAGAGCCTGAACTCTTCGACGAGGAGTTGGAACGGCAGATCACCGGCATGATCCGGGAGGCCGTCGAGGCCGAGCTGCAGTTCGCGCGCGACCTGTGCGGTGACGGCCTCCCCGGCATGAACACCGACTCGATGCGCCAGTACTTGGAGTGCGTCGCCGACCAGCGACTCGTACGCCTCGGACTGGCGCCCGTCTACGGCTCCGAAAACCCCTTCTCCTTCATGGAGTTGCAGGGCGTTCAGGAGCTGACCAACTTCTTCGAGCGGCGGCCCTCGGCGTACCAGGTGGCGGTGGAGGGCACCGTCGGCTTCGACGAGGACTTCTGATCCTGGTGACCTCGTTGATCCAGGGCTGAAGCCTGCTCGGCCTCCCTGAGCTGACGGTCGATGCGCCGGTCGCGCATGACACCGATCACGGCAGGGAGGACGAGCAGGACCAGGATTCCGAGGACGGTGACCATTCCGATGAGTGCTTCCATGCGTGTCGTATCCATGGACACCACTGTCGCGCTTATTGCTCCTTACCGGCAGTGGCAGGACTGCCGCACACCCTCGATTTCCTGCCAGGCTTCGGCCATACTGGCAGCATGCTCAAGAACGTGGCCGCGGTCCTGCTCGACGGTGTGCACCCCTTCGAACTCGGCGTCGTCTGCGAGGTGTTCGGCCTCGACCGCAGCGACGAGGGCCTGCCCGTGTACGACTTCGCGGTCGTCTCGGCGGAGGGCCCGTCGCTGCGCACTCATGTCCCCGGCTTCACGGTCTCCACTCCGTACGGGCTCGACCGGCTCGAAGAGGCCGACCTGATCGCCGTACCGGCCGGAAGCGACTTCATGGATCGCGAGTACCCGCCCGAGCTGCTCGACGCCCTGCGCCGGGCTTGCGACCGCGGGGCGCGCGTGCTCAGCGTCTGCTCCGGTGTCTTCGTGCTGGGCGCGGCCGGGTTGCTCGACGGGCGGCGCTGCACGGTGCACTGGCGGCACGCGGACGAGCTCTCTCGCCGCTATCCGCGGTCGACCGTCGAACCCGATGTGCTGTACGTCGACGAGGACCCGGTGATCACCTCGGCCGGCACCGCCGCCGGTATCGACGCCTGTCTGCACATCGTCCGCAAGGAGCAGGGCACGGAGGTGGCGAACAAGATCGCCCGGCGGATGGTGGTGCCGCCGCACCGTGACGGCGGCCAGGCCCAGTTCGTGGAGCGCCCGCTGCCGGTGTCCCGGTGCGACACGGTCGGTGCGGTCCTGGTGTGGATGGAGCGCCACCTCGACGAGGAGATGACCGTCGAGCAGCTCGCCAGCCGTGCGCACATGTCCCCGCGCACTTTCGCGCGCCGTTTCCAGCAGGAGACCGGCACCACGCCGTACCGCTGGCTGCTGCGCCAACGGGTGCTGCTGGCCCAGCAGTTGCTGGAGGCGACGGACGAGACGATGGACGCGATCGCGGGTCGTACGGGGTTCGGGACCGCGGCCGCGCTGCGCCATCAGTTCGTACGGTCGCTGGGGACGACCCCACAGGCGTACCGGCGCACGTTCAGGGGCCCGCGGGACGAGCCCGCCGAGGTCGCCTGAACGTGCGCCCGCCGGTACGCGGGTTCAGCGCGGTACGGCCTTCATCAGCAGCCGCCTCGGCCGCAGCGTGATGCCCAACCGGGTCGAGCGGTCCGCCCCGGGCGCGTACTCCAAGCGCAACCTCGGGATCAACGTCGCCAGTACGATGGCGAGTTGGGCCATCGCGAAGTGGTCGCCCGGGCACTTGTGGTTGCCGACGCTGAACGGAGCCATCGCGTACTTCGGGACGTTTTTGGCGCGTTCCGGATGCCAGCGGTCGGGGTCGAACTCCAGATGGCGCTCGTACGACCTCGGATCGCGCTGGACGGCCAGCGGACTATAGACGACGTCCGCACCGGCCGGAATGCGGTACCCGCCGAGTTCGGTTTCGGTCTGTGCCCGGCGCATCAGAATCCAGACCGCGGGCCGCAGGCGAATCGCCTCGGTGATGACATTGTTCGTGTGGGTCAGCTTCCTGATATCGCCGAACGTGACCGTACGGTCACCCACGACGGATTTGACTTCTTCGCTCACTCGCTCCGCGTGTTCGGGATACTCGGCGAGCAAGTCCAAGATCCACGCCAACGTGGCCCCGGTCGTTTCCGTGCCCGCCACGAGAACCTGGACGGCTTGGTCGTGCACCTCCTGATCACTTATCGGGTCGCCATTCTCGTCCTTCGCCTCGAGCAGAGCCGTCAGCAAACAGTCGGGCCTGTCTACGGCGAGCCGGCGCTCGGCGACGACTTCGTCGGCGAGCCGGTGCATTTCGGCCAGCGCACGGTCGAATTCGCGGTGGGACGGAATCGGCAGCCGGTAGAACGGGCCGAACGAGAGGAACATCCGCCGGAACATGCCCTCGAAGATCGTGGCAAGCGCGGTGTGCACTCGCTCGGCCAGTTGGTCGGTCTCCTCGATCCGCAGCATGCAGCGGGCCATGACGCGGGCGGTGACGCGGAACGCCTCCGCCGTCATGTTGACCTTGTCACCTGGCCGCAGGCGTTCTGCGAGGGCGTGTGCCTCTTCGGCCATGACTTGCTCGTACCGGGGGATCGCATCCTTGCGGAACGACGGCTGGACCGTCTGGCGCTGGCGCCGGTGCAAGGCGCCGTCGGTGGTCGCGACCCCCTTGCCGAGCAGGACGTCCAGGGTGTCCCACAACGGCCCTCCGATCCCGAAGTCGGCGTTGAGCGCCAGGGCTCCGGTGAGCTCCGGGGTGGTGACTGCGTACAGCGCCTTCGGGCCCAGCCTGATCCGTACGACGTCGCCGTGGTCGCGCAGCCGGGTGAGGAACCCCAGCGGGTCGCGCACCATCTTCCAGCTGTGGCCGAGAACGGGGAGCCCGCCCCGGACGAGTGACGGTTCCAGCGGCTCACGCGCCTCAGCGGGCGCGGGTTTCACGGACTCGACAGTCATTTCTCACCTGCCGCTTCATTGTTGACGTAGGGCGGTGTGGAGCGGTCGTCCCAGCTGTCGACCGCGTACCGGCCGGACTCGTGGTGGAACCAGTACACGGAACTGAACCAGTTCCGCATATTGAACAGACACGCCCGTACGGCGGCCGCTAATGCGGCACCGCGCGCGGATCCGTTGTCGAGCCGGTCCGCGTACCGCAATACCTCCTTTTCCACCCGGAGGAATTCGGTGACGGTGCCCTGGACTCGCCGCCGTACTTCCGTGACGGCCTCGGTCAGTGTCAGCCCTTCATGGTGAATGAGGCTGATTCCGAGATTGTGGACCTCATCTCCCGCTATTTCCTTGGGGAGTGAGCACAGATCGTTGTACCAGGCGGCGAAATCCTGGCACAGCAAGGCCGCCCGCCGGTATGCGGGATTCCTCAGTACGGCGCTGGGTAGTTCGTACTCCGCGCTCGGTTCCAGCAGATCGAGCCAGATCCAGTGCGCGAAGGTCAGCCGCCGCAGTGCGAGATAGTCCTCGACTTTGGGGACGATTCCCGACGTACGGTTGTGGAATTCTCGGTCGTACGCCTCGATGACGGCGTGGAAATGCCGGGCGAAGCGGGCGTTCCACCTCCTGCTCAGGAACGAGTACAGCCGCACCATGCTGTCCGCGAACCCCGCGACCACGGGGTCCCGGTGGTGCAGATGGTCCTGGGGGGAGTCGAGGGCCGCGTGCAGCTGGTGTTTGAGGTGCCGCCAGGCCAGCGGCCTTTTGTGGATCACGTCACGGTCGTGCCGGTCGTCCCAGACGAAGAACCACGCGCTGTAGTCCGCGATCGCCTGGAGTACGTCGTCCGGCGCACCGATGTAGTAGCCGGCCATCAGGTCCGTGTAGCACAGCTCATCGGCGTAAGCCGCGACCTTGTCGGGCGACATCAGGCGCTTTTCCAGTAGCCAGGCCCGGGTGTTCTCCTGAAGCCTGGGCCAATACGGATGGAGTTGCCGGGGAAACTGGGCCTCGATCACCGGGAGATTGAGCGCCGGTGGAACCGCGACCCGGGTGTGCGTTGTTGCGGTGCTCTGTGAGAAAGCAGGCACGAACAAACCCCTCTCAGCCGCCTTTTGACATATGCCCCTTTCGCTGCGTTGGGCATGTGTCGTTTGCGCACCCCCGTCCTTCCATGAAGCACCACAACCGACAGTTAGGGAACAGATCTGCTCCCCTCACTACCCCATGGTGCCGAGAACGCCCTCTTGCGTGACTCATTTTGGTTCTATGGTGAACGAAAGAGATCGAACGTCCGACGGACACACGAACGAAGCCTGGCCGGAGAGACTTCCGACCAGGCATGGTTCGCAGGGATGCATGGGACGCGTGGGCCCCAACTGTCGTTTCCTGTCGCGGCCGTTCGGCCATCGTTCAGAAGGCGGCCGGCAGAGGACCGACGGCGGACGCGGAGGGTCAGTCGTTGGCCACGACCGGGTAGCGCGGCTCGTTCTCGGCCATCTGCCGCAGCGCGTCCTTGCGTTCACGCTTGGAGAGCCGGTCGATGTAGAGGTAGCCGTACAGGTGGTCCGTCTCGTGCTGCAGGCAGCGGGCGAAGTAGCCCGTGCCGCGCACCTTGATCGGGTTGCCCTTCTCGTCCTGCCCGGTGACCTCGGCGTAATCGGGGCGGGCGAGCGGCGCGTACGCGGTCGGCACGGACAGGCAGCCTTCGCTGCCGTCGTCGAGTCGGCGCTGGTCGGCGGGCAGCTCCACCAGCTTGGGGTTGCAGACCACGCCGACGTGGCGCTTGCCCTCGTCGTCCCCGCAGTCGTAGACGAAGACCTTCAGGTCGACGCCGATCTGGTTGGCGGCCAGGCCCACGCCCTCGGCGGTGCGCTGGCTGGCGAACATGTCGTCGACCAGCTTGGCCAGTTCGTCGCCGAAGTCGGTGACGTCCTTGCACTCCTTGTGCAGCACGGGGTTCCCGACGACCGTGATGGGCCGCGAGGTGCCGCGCTCGCGGTACGCCGCCTCGCGCTCCTCGCAGTCCTCGGTGTCGATGACGAAGCCGTCGTCGTCCACGGGGAGCACGCCCGCGTGCTGCTGATCGGTGTCCTGCTGCGCCATGACCGACGTTTGCCTTCCTGGGATCCTCAAGAAAAAGTTCGGGTACAGCCTACGGCGATGGCTGAGCGGCTTTCCGCGCCCCGCGAGGCCGCGCAGCCGTCCAGCCCCCGTAAGGCGCGCAGCCGTCTAACAGACCTCTTCCAGATCCCGCCAGTCACGGGTGTCCGGGCTGTCCGCGACCCAGCCGTCGAGCAGACCTCGCACCAGCGAGGCCGGCGCAGCCAACCCGCACTCCCGCTCGGGCATCCACAGCGACCCGTCGGTGCGATGGCCGAGGGGCCCGGGATGCCCGGGCTCGCTGTGGTCGTGCGGGTCGAGATGCTCGCCGTCGCCCTCGTCGGACGGCATGCGGGACTCCGAGCACATACGGCACAGCAACCGCACCGAGGACGACCAGTCCTCGGCGGCGAAGCCGGCGTCGGCCGCGAGCCGCTCCAGGGCGTCCCGGTCGTCCTCGGTCTCCGCTTCCAGCAGTACGACCCAGGTGGGGACCGGTGAGGGCGCCCACAGCTCGATCTCGTCGAACACGGGATACGCGTGCCCGGCGGCCGTGGTCCGCTCGCCGTGCGGTACGCCGTCGTGCAGGACGACCTCGCCCCAGCGCCGCCCGGAGGACGGCAGCGGAATGGACAGCACCTCGATCCGGGCCGGGTCCAGCCGGCGCCCCCACACGACCTCGGCCTCCCCCTCGGGCGACAGCCGTACGGCCGCGCTGCCCAGCTCCATCCCCACCGGTTCCCCGGAGGCGGTGACGCCTCCCCCGCCCTTCGGCCGGTAGGTGCCCCCGGGCACCTTCAGCCCGTACGCCTGCCAGGCCCGGCGGGCGAGGGGCCAGTCCTGCAGGGCCGTGGCCGCGATGCCCACGTTCCACCAGTCAGGCGCCCCGGTCGCCCGGTCGAGCAGCGCCACGGCCCTGAGGCCCGCGGCCCGCGCCTGCTCCCAGTCGTGCCGGAACTTGTGCAGCAGAGCGAGGTTGAACCAGGACTCGGACAGCCAGGGCTCCAGGTCCGCCGCACGCGTGAGCAGCGCTCCCGCGTCCTCGTACCGGCCGTCGCCTATCAGCGTGAACGCGCGGTCGGTGGCCTGCCGCCATGAGGCGGAGGGCCGGTGCCGTCCCTTGCCGAAGATCCTCATTCCCGCCTGCCAGTTCGTCGAAGAGCGTGCAGCCTCGGGCTGGACTGTGCCCCCTGTTGTCCTCTTCCTCGCATCCAACCACGTACGGCCGGACGGGCGCTCATTACCCAGGGGTTACCCAGCCTGGACCGGGGTCAGACCGCTCATCGCGCCACGTCGGAGGCGAGTGCCTTGGTCAGCTGTTCAACCGTGGCCGGAGACTCACGCTGGAACGCGGCGAGATCGAGGCCGTCGTCGCCCTTGACCGTGAGCAGGGCACGGTCGCCGACGGCGACGACGATGACGTGACCCGAACCGCAGCGGGCCACCACCTCGCGGAGCGCACCGACACCGGCGGTATCAGCCATGCGACGTCCCACTCCGAGGGTCGCGGCGGCGAGGGCGGCGACGGACTCGGGGTGGACGGTGTCGGTGTCCGCGACGACGAGCAGGCCGTCCACGGTGGACAGGACGCTCTCGGAGACCCCCATCACCCGTTCACGCAGCGAAGCCAGAATGCCGGTCAGGGAATCGGGCGGTGGGGTTTCGGTCATGGTTGGTGCTCCTTGGGTCCTGGCATATGCGGTGCTGATATGTTCGATGCGCGCTCGGCGGAGTCGGCCGGGGATTTCAGGCTGGCGATTTCAGTCGGTATCCGGGAGATCCCGCAGCGCCCGGCGGACGCGCCGCAACATGTCGACCGAGGGCGCCTCGGCGGCCAGTTCCTCGGCCGTGAGCGTCGACAGGAGAGCGGGCGCGGCCGGTGCGGCATCGCGTCGTGGCAGCGGTCGGCGTACGGGCAACGGTGGGGGTGCGAGTGAAGAACCGGCTTCGGCTTCCGGCGGAGGCCGGGCGTCCGTAATGGCGCTGCCTCGTTCGCGTTCTTGCTCCTGCTCTGGTTCTTGCTCCTGGTCCTGGTCTTGCTTCGGTTCTTGCTCTTGTTCCTGGTCCTGGTCTTGCTTCGGTTCTTGCTCTTGTTCCTGGTCCTGGTCTTGCTTCGGTTCTTGCTCTTGTTCCTGGTCTTGCTCTTGTTCCTGGTCTTGCTCTTGGTCTTGCTCTTGTTCCTGGTCTTGCTCTTGGTCTTGCTCTGGTTCCTGGTCTTGCTTCGGTTCTTGCTCTGGTTCCTGGTCTTGCTCTTGCTCTTGCTCTTGTCCGCGCTCGGGTTCTTGCTCGGGCGGGGGCGCGGCTGCGTCGCGTTCCCAGGGTTGTGCCGCTCGGTCGTCGTCGGTGCTCACTACCCTCCCTTCTTCTTCTGTCCGACGTCCTGTGCGGGGGACGCGCCGCCGGGTCTGCGCTTCGGCAGCGGCGCGGCCTCGGGGGGCCGTACAGCAGTGGTCCGTACGGCGGTGGTCGGCTCGGCCTGCGGCACACGAGGCGCGGTGCTCGGCCGGCCGTCGGCGGTGGTCCTGGTCTCCCACTGGACGAGGCGCAGGGCCTCCAGGCGGATCAGGTCCAGCATGACCGCGTACAGTCCGCGGCCCAGCGCGAAGGCGATGTCACGTGGCGTACGACGTCCGTTGACGCTGTCCAGCACATCCCGGTGCCGGCGCGCGAGCCACCCGTCGGAGCCACGGGGCGCGGCCTCGGCGACCCGAGCGGGCCGGACACGTGTCAGCTCGCCCGGCGGCCCCCACAGACGCGACAGCAGCGCCATGCGCCGGGAGGCCTCCTCGGTCAGCCGCCGCGGCTCGACGCCCGGCTCCGCGAGGAGTACGGGCTCCCGGTCGCTCAACTCCCAACTGCCCGGCGGACTCAGCGCCATGGCGAACGCCGCGTCGAACACGGCCGCGGTGCAGACGACTTCGAGTTCGGCGGCGCCGATCAGGCCCTCGGCCACCAGGTGTCCGCCCAGCCGGTCCGCGTCGGGCTCCGCGGCGCACGCGGCCAGCCAGTCCTCGTCACCGATCCGTCCCGCGGTGAGCAGCGCCGATGTCGCGGTCGGAGCCCCTGGCGTCTCGATCGCGCCCACCAGCCCGTTCCGCAGATGAATCGATCCTCCGGGTAAGCCGGAGACGCGCACCGTTCCGCTGAAGCCCTCTGTGCGAAGGCCCTGCAGCAGCGCGGGCACATTGCGTGCCGTGGGCGCTGTCACGCCAGTACCTCCGCGGCCCGGTCGCCCAGACTGCGCAGGGCCAGCGCCATATTGGCCCGGTCCCGGTCGAGGCCGGCCGCGAGGATCAGCGGATCACCCCCGGGTCGTACTACGGAGAAGAGCACCTGATGGCGTTTCGTGCTGGTGGTGACCACGCTCTCCAACTCCCCGTCGGCGCCTGCCGCGCCCAGCCGTTCGGCGATGAGGGCGGCGAACTCGGAGACCTCCGGCCCGTCGCCCGCCTCGGCGATGTCTCCCGCGGTGCAGTAGGTGAGGCCGGTGACCGCGTCGATGAGGGCGACGCCGTTGACTCCCGGGGAATCGAGGAGCCGGTCCAGGGAAGCCTGGAGCGCCGTACCTTTTTCCCCCATTCCCCCTCCACCTCCCTGGGCCGCACAGTACTTTGAACGTCAACTTGCATAACTCGCCGCAAAGTTGACCGCTTGCGACCCACAAGCGCTTGCATCCGATCGTAGATGGCCGGACATCGACCGGTCAGCAGCACCGAGGAATTGGGGCAAGACCATGAACATCGATACCGCGCTCAAGGAAGCCATGGCAGTGGAGGGCGCGATCGGCGTGGCCCTCGTCGACTACGAAAGCGGCATGTCACTCGGCACGCTGGGCGGCGGCCAAGGCCTCGACCTGGAGCTCGCGGCGGCCGGCAACACCGAAGTCGTACGCTCCAAGATGCGCACCCTGGCCTCACTGGCCATGGACGACGTGATTGAGGACATCCTGATCACGCTGGGCAGGCAGTACCACCTGATCCGGCCACTCACCAGCAGCAAGGGGACGCTCTTCCTCTACCTGGCGCTCGACCGGTCCCGCAGCAACCTGGCACTGGCCCGGCACGGCCTGAAGCGGATCGAGAGCGGCCTGGAACTCTGAACCGGCGGCTCGGCCGGACCCGCTGACGTACGTACACCGTGATCCTTCCAGGGTCACGGTGTACGCGTATGCACGTCACGCATGTGCGTCATGCATCACGCCAGGAGATCAGGACTCCTGCGGCGTCACCCGGGGCGCCGCCGTCACATCGTGGTCGGGCACGGTCTCGCCGCAGCGGATCATGTCGATCCGGCCCAAGACCTTCGACCGCAGATCGGTCGGCACGTCATCATGGCCGCAGCAACGCTTGACCAGCTTCTTCACGGCCTCTTCGAGCCCGTACTTCTCCAGGCACGGCGAGCACTCCTCGAAGTGCTGCTTGTACTTGTCGCGATCGGCGGGCGGAATCTCACTGTCGAGGAACTCGTAGAGATGATCGAGTACCTCACTGCAGTCCGTCTCGTGCGGGTCTCCGCAGCTCATGAGCCCGAGCCTTTCGCTTCGTTCGACTCTCCGACGCCGGCCGGGACCAGTCCGCGCTCACGCGCGTAGTCCTCGAGCATGCCGCGCAGTTGGCGGCGGCCCCGGTGCAGCCGGGACATCACCGTACCGATAGGTGTCCCCATGATGTCGGCGATCTCCTTGTACGCAAAGCCCTCAACGTCCGCCAGATAGACGGCGATGCGGAACTCCTCGGGGATCGCCTGGAGCGCTTCCTTCACGTCCGAGTCGGGCAGGTGGTCGAGCGCCTGCGACTCGGCGGAGCGCAGACCGGTCGACATGTGCGACTCGGCGCGTGCCAGCTGCCAGTCCTCGATCTCCTCGGCCGCACTGCGCTGGGGTTCGCGCTGCTTCTTGCGGTACGAGTTGATGAAGGTGTTCGTGAGGATCCGGTACAGCCAGGCCTTCAGGTTGGTGCCCTCGCGGAACTGGTGGAAGGACGCGTACGCCTTCGCGTACGTCTCCTGCACCAGGTCCTCGGCGTCGGCCGGGTTACGCGTCATACGCAGCGCGGCCGAGTACATCTGGTCGAGGAATTCCATGGCGTCCCGCTCGAAGCGCGCGTTGCGCTCGGCGGTCGACTCCGTACCGCTGCCCCGGCCCTCTGGCTGCTCCGCCTGGCCGTAGCCGGTCCCTGCGTCGGTCCCAGTGACCGGACCCACCTCCTCAAACGATGTCGTCGGACCGAAACCGGTCCCACTCGAATCGGAGGATAGACGACCTGCGGTCGGGGTGGCGCGCCGATTCGCTCCGCCCGCCGCCCGTACCGGGCCGGTCTTTGCCGCATGCAGGACGGACCAGTCCAGGTCAGTTGCACTGCTGCGGTTCGAATCAGACTCTGCCGGGCGCAGCTCGTCCACGGGGTGGTGGTGGGAGACGGGCGGGCAGATGGTCGAACCCATGCGGCGGACTTCCTCTCCTACGGACGGCAAGTACTCGGTGTGAGTACGTCTGCCGCTCTCAACAGAGGCCGCTACCGCATCATTCCCGCCCCATGACACGGGCCTATGCGAGTGACGAAAGCCACTTCACGACGCCCTCGGTGAGGATCCCCAGCGCCTGCTCCTGGCCGATGTCCGCCCGCTTGGGCACGGCGAAACCGTGATCGCCGTACGGCACCTCCACGAGGTCGTACGGGCCTTCCGGGAACTCCTCCGGCTTTCCGAACGGGTCGTTGCCGCCCTGGACGACGAGCGTGGGCACACCGGCCCCGAGCAGCTCGTCGGCGCGCGACTTCTCCGGCTTGCCCGGCGGGTGCAGCGGGAAGCTGAGGGCGAGCACTGCGGCGGCGCCCAGTTCCTTGGCCGTACGACAGGCCACGCGGGCGCCCGCGCTGCGACCGCCCGCCACGACCGGCAGACCGGGTCCGGCGAGCGTCGGCCAGATCCCGCGCCAGCCCACGTCGAGCGTCTTCGGCGCGGGCGCCAGCTTCTTGCCCGCCACCCGCCAGGGCTGCTCGACGAGGGCGACGGTCACACCGTGCGCGGGGAGCTCGGCGGCGAGGGCGCGCAGGTCCCGCGCCTCGATGCCGCCGCCGGCTCCGTGGCTCGCTGCGAGCACCAGCCGCGCCTGCTTCGCCCTGTGCCAGGTGACGCGGGCCGTACCCGCGTCCGTCTCCACAAGCTCTACGAGTTCGTTGCTCTGCGTCACATCAGAAGAGTGTGCCCTCTTCGGGCCCCTCCAGCTCTTTGAGCAGCTCGGGGCCGTTGTTGCGCACGTTGCTGACCGCCGTGGAGACGGGGTAGGCGCGCATCAGCCCCGGCGGGGGCGGCTCGAGCAGGGAGCGCAGGTCCTCGACGTCCGTACGGGACGGATCGAGCCAGGAGTCCCAGCGGTCGGGCGTGAGCATCAGGGGCATACGGGGATGGATGTCGGCCAGAACGTGCGGGCCGTCGGCCGGGGCCACCGCGAGGGGCGACTTCTCCGCCTCGGTCGTGATGACGGAGCAGGTCACCCACCAGGACTGCGGATGGTCGTCGGGCAGCGTCTTGTCCCGCCAGAACTCGTACAGCCCGGCCATCGCGAAGACGGAACCGTCGGCGGGCAGCACGAAGTACGGCTGCTTGCGCGGCCGTTTCTTCTTGCCCTCGGCCTCCAGGTCGCGCTCGGCCTTGCCGGTCACCCACTCGTAATAGCCGTCCGCGGGGATGATGCAGCGCCGGGAGGAGAAGGCCCGCCGGTACGAGGGCTTCTCGTGCACGGTCTCCGCGCGGGCGTTGATCATCCGGGCGCCGCCCTCGGGCGTCTTCGACCAGGACGGCACCAGCCCCCACTTGAGCCGGCGCAACTGGCGAACCGGCTTGGGGTCTTCGACGTCCTTAAGAGGACGGTCGAGTACCGCGTAGACGTCCTTGGTGGGGGCCACGTTGTAGTCGGCTTCGAACTGTTCCTCCGGCTCCCACTTCTCGACTTCAAAGATTCCTGCGAGATCCTCAGGCCTACGACTCGACGCATAACGTCCGCACATACGTGCCACACTGCCAGACTTGGCGCGACCACGAGGAGACTCCCGCACACAATGGAAGCCACCGCAGCCACCTCGCTGGCCACCCTCTGGGACGAGGTTTTCGGCAGCCAGCCCGACCCCGACATCTGGGTGGTCGTCGCCACCATGGCCGCCGCTCTCGCCGTGATCGTCCCGCACGGCCTGTGGCGGCTCTCGCGCAACGCCATCACCATCGCCCACGAGGGCGGCCACGGTCTGATCGCGCTGCTCACCGGCCGCAGCCTCAGCGGCATACGGCTGCACTCCGACACCAGCGGCCTCACGGTCAGTCGCGGCAAGCCGACCGGTCTCGGCATGATCCTCACCGCGGCGGCCGGCTACACCGCTCCCCCGTTGCTGGGCCTCGGCGGCGCCGCATTCCTCGCCGCGGGCCACATCACCGCGCTCCTGTGGCTGGCAACGCTGCTGCTCGTGGCGATGCTGGTGATGATCCGCAACGCGTACGGCGCCCTCACGGTGCTCCTCACCGGCGGCACGTTCGTGGTGGTGTCCTGGTTGACGGGCCCTCAGGTGCAGGCGGCGTTCGCGTACGCCGTGGTCTGGTTCCTGCTGCTTGGCGGCGTACGCCCGGCCTTCGAGCTGCAGGCGAAGCGAAGCCGAGGCGGCGCGGGCGACTCGGACGCGGACCAGCTGTCCCGGCTGACCCATGTCCCGGCCGGAATGTGGCTGTTCCTGTTCCACGCGGTGAGCCTGTGCTCGCTGATAGGCGGGGGCAGGTGGCTTCTGCAGGTCTGAAGCACGACGCGCCCTCCTCCATGGGGCGCGACCAGCCACAACGCTCCCGCACTCGAAGCACGGCCGACTACTAGAGTGGGGCCTATGGCCCCGAACCCCGCGAACACCGCCCTCTGGCCCGCCCCGCACGCGAGCGGAGCCGTCGACGCGACGGTCCACGTGCCCGGGTCCAAGTCGGTCACCAACCGGGCCCTGGTGCTGGCCGCCCTCGCGGCCGAGCCCGGCTGGCTGCGCCGCCCCCTGCGCTCCCGCGACACCGTGCTGATGGCCGACGCCCTGCGCGCCATGGGCGTCGGCATCGAGGAGGGCGTGGGCCCGGACGGCTCCGGCGAGGCCTGGCGTGTCATCCCCTCGGGCCTACAGGGCCCGGCCACCGTCGACGTCGGCAACGCCGGCACGGTGATGCGCTTCCTGCCGCCGGTCGCCACGCTCGCCGACGGCCCCATCCGCTTCGACGGCGACCCACGTTCGTACGAGCGTCCCCTGAACGGCGTGATCGACGCCCTGCGCACTCTCGGCGCCCGTATCGACGACGACGGCCGCGGCACGCTGCCGCTGACCGTGCACGGCGGCGGGGCCCTGGAGGGCGGCCCTGTGGAGATCGACGCGTCCTCGTCCAGCCAGTTCGTGAGCGCGCTGCTGCTGTCCGGGCCGCGCTTCAACCAGGGCGTCGAGGTACGGCACACCGGCTCGACACTGCCCTCCATGCCGCACATCCGGATGACCGTCGACATGCTGCGGTCGGTCGGCGCCCAGGTGGACACCCCGGAGTCGGGCGGTGAGCCGAACGTCTGGCGAGTCACCGCCGGCGCGCTGCTCGGCCGCGATCTGACGGTCGAGCCCGACCTGTCGAACGCCCAGCCGTTCCTGGCGGCGGCCCTGGTCACCGGCGGCCGGGTCGTCGTCCCCGACTGGCCCGCGCACACCACCCAGCCCGGCGACAGGCTGCGCGAGATCTTCACCGATATGGGCGGTTCCTGCGAACTGACCGACCGGGGCCTGGAGTTCACCGGCTCCGGCACGATCCACGGCATCGAGGTGGACCTCGGCGAGGTCGGCGAACTGACCCCCGGCATCGCGGCGGTGGCGGCCCTCGCCGACTCGCCCTCCACCCTCCGCGGCGTGGCCCATCTGCGCCTGCACGAGACGGACCGCCTCGCCGCGCTCACCAAGGAGATCAACGAGCTGGGCGGCGACGTCACCGAGAGCGCCGACGGACTGCACATCCGCCCGCGTCCGCTGCACGGCGGGGTCTTCCACACGTACGACGACCACCGCATGGCCACCGCGGGTGCGATCATCGGTCTCGCCGTGCCGGACGTACAGATCGAGAACGTGGCGACGACGGCGAAGACCCTGCCGGACTTCCCCGACCTGTGGACCGGAATGCTCGGGAACTGACGGGCGGACACGGACCATGCGCCGCTACGGCAAGCACACCGACGAAGACGACATCCGCACCCGCCCCGGCCGCAAGGGCAGCAGGCCGCGTACGAACATCCGGCCCAAGCACGAGGACGCCGCCGAGGGCATGGTCCTCACCGTCGACCGGGGCCGGCTGACATGCCTCGTCGAGGACCGCGTGGTGTACGCCATGAAGGCCCGCGAACTGGGCCGCAAGGCCGCGGTCGTCGGCGACCAGGTGGCCATCGTCGGCGACCTCACCGGCAAGAAGGACACCCTGGCCCGCATCGTCCGCATCGAGCCGCGCACCTCGGTCCTGCGGCGCACCGCCGACGACGACGATCCGTACGAGCGCGTCGTCGTCGCCAACGCCGACCAGCTGGCGATCGTCACCGCCCTCGCCGACCCGGAGCCGCGCCCACGCCTGATCGACCGCTGCCTGGTCGCCGCGTACGCCGGCGGACTCGACCCGCTCCTCGTGCTCACCAAGTCGGACCTCGCCCCGCCGGACGAACTCCTTGAGCTGTACGGGGCGTTGGGGGTTCCGTATGTCGTGACCAGGCGTGCGGAACTGGAGAGCGGGGAGGCGGTGGACCGGGTGCGCAAGCAGTTGGACGGCAAGATCACGGCGTTTGTCGGGCACTCGGGCGTCGGCAAGACGACACTGGTCAACGCGCTCGTGGCCAAGGAGCGGCGGCGTTCCACGGGCGTGGTCAACGCGGTGACGGGCCGCGGGCGCCACACGACGACGTCGGCGCTCGCGCTGCCGTTGCCGGATGACGAGGGGTGGCTGGTCGACACTCCGGGCGTACGGTCCTTCGGGCTGCACCACGTGGACCCCTCCCGGGTCATCCACGCGTTCCCCGACCTGGAGCCGGGAACCGAGGGCTGCCCGCGCGCGTGCAGCCACGACGAGCCGGACTGCGCGCTGGACGAGTGGGTGGCCGAGGGCCACGCGGACCCGGCCCGGCTCTACTCGCTGCGTCGGCTGCTCGCCACGCGTGAGCGGCGCGAGGGCGACTGATGGCGACAGACGGCGACTGATGGCAAGACTGATCGCCGGTGACCTCAGTTTTGTTTGCATCGCCGCCACGACGGTAAAGGCATAATCGCACCAAGCGGGACCTTAAGCCAGACGAAGCGGTCACGGAGCGTGGGAGGGCATCACATGGCGTGGCTGCTGGTTGTCGTCGCCGGTCTCTTGGAGACGGGCTTCGCCGTCTGCCTGAAACTCTCACACGGCTTCACGAGGCTCTGGCCGACGGTCGCCTTCGCCATCTTCGCCCTGGGCAGCTTCGGCCTCCTCACCCTCTCCCTGAGAAAACTCGACGTCGGCCCCGCGTACGCGGTCTGGACGGGCATCGGCGCGGCGGGCACCGCGATCTACGGCATGGTCTTCCTGGGGGACCTGGTCTCCACCTTGAAGATCGTCTCGATCACGCTGGTGATTGTGGGAGTGATCGGGCTGCAGCTGTCGGGCTCGTCGCACTGAGGGCCACTCAACTCACCACCCGCACAGTCGCCAACGCATCCCGCACCAGCCCTGCCGTACCCCCCTCCCCCGCGGGAGCCAGCACACAAGACAACCCCAGCCGAACCACCAGCTCACAGGCCCGCGCAAGCTCCACCGTCTCCGACTTCGTCGCCCCCACCGCGGTGATCGAGGCAACCGCCCGGTCCCGTACCACCTGCACGAAGTCCCCCGGCGACGGCAGCGGCCCGTCGGCCCGCCGCTGCGCCGGCACCGCGGAGGAGGACGGCACGGCGGACAACGTCGGCGACGGCAGCCGCTCACTCCAGCACCCGGTGAGCACGGCCCGCACCAGGGGGTTCCCGCGAGCCGCCGAAGCGGTCCACTCCGCGATCGCCGCCAGCCGCTCGCGCGGCTCGCCATGGCTCACAAGGGCGCGCTCCACGCCGGCGAGATAGGCGTCGGCTTCCCGTCGTACGAGGGCCCGGGCGAGCCCTTCCTTGCTGCCGAACTCGTTGTAGAGGGTCTGCCGGGAGACCCCCGCCACGGCGGCCACATCGACCATCCGCACCGCGGACCACGGACGGCGCGCGAGCGACGTATAGGCGGCGTCGAGGAGGGAATCCCGGGCTGCAGGCATCAGCGCCTCCCTGGGGCGATCGGCTCTGCCGCTCAGAGTTGACGCGGATGGGGGCACTGTCAAGGGTTCGCGACGGCATCAAGGGGCGTACGTCGACGTCATGCGCGGACGAGGTGATCACGACTTCGGCGGGGAGGTCCTGTAGCGACCACCCGGACGGTATGGCCCCGGGCCGAACGGGGCAGATACGGTGCGGGCATGCCCGACTATCGCGATGACCTGCGCCTCGCCCACGTCCTGGCGGACGCCGCCGACGCCGCGACCATGGACCGCTTCAAGGCGCTCGACCTCAAGGTCGACACCAAGCCGGACCTGACGCCGGTGAGCGAGGCCGACAAGTCCGCCGAGGAGCTGATCCGCGGCCACCTGCAGCGGGCCCGCCCGCGGGACGCGGTCCTCGGCGAGGAGTACGGCGTCGAGGGCACGGGCCCCCGCCGCTGGGTGATCGACCCGATCGACGGCACCAAGAACTACGTACGCGGGGTGCCGGTCTGGGCCACCCTTATCTCCCTGATGGAGGCGAGCGAGGGCGGCTACCAGCCCGTTGTCGGCGTCGTCTCCGCGCCCGCGCTGGGCCGCCGCTGGTGGGCCGCGAAGGGGCACGGCGCGTTCAGCGGGCGCAGCCTGTCCTCGGCGACCCGGCTGCACGTCTCGCGGGTCTCGCGCATGTCGGACGCCTCCTTCGCGTACTCCTCGCTGGGCGGCTGGGAGGAGCGGAGCCTGCTGGACGGCTTCCTGGACCTGACCCGCGAAGTGTGGCGCACGCGCGCGTACGGCGACTTCTGGCCGTACATGATGGTCGCCGAGGGCTCGGTCGACATCTGCGCGGAGCCCGAGCTGTCGCTGTGGGACATGGCGGCGAACGCGATCATCGTGACCGAGGCGGGCGGCAGCTTCACCGGCCTCGACGGCCGCCCGGGCCCGCACAGCGGGAACGCCGCCGCGTCGAACGGCCTCCTGCACGACGAGTTGCTGGGCTACTTGAACCACCGGTACTGAGCCCAATCCGGGACCAGACGAGGCCACCGGCGCTCACTGGAGGACAGCGCCCCCAAAAGCGCTCGTACACGCCCTCTTGTTGACTCCCCTTTTAACTGCGACTCTGAGAGTCCCCCCACTTGTGAACTTGTGAATCCGTTAACGAACGGATTCGTAGGAGGTGGCTCCGTCCATGCTCGTCCGTGACGCCATGAGCACGGTGGTCCTCACCATCGGACCCGATCACACCCTCCGGCAGGCCGCCGCGTTGATGTCCGCACGACGCGTCGGCGCAGCCGTGGTCCTCGACCCCGACGGCACCGGCCTCGGCATCCTCACCGAGCGCGACATCCTCAACTCCGTCGGCCTGGGCCAGAGCCCGGACGCCGAGCGGGCACACGCCCACACCACCACCGACGTCGTGTTCGCCGCGCCGTCCTGGACGCTGGAGGAGGCGGCGCACGCCATGGCGCACGGCGGCTTCCGGCATCTGATCGTCCTCGACCACGACGAGCCCATCGGCATCGTCTCGGTCCGCGACATCATCCGCTGCTGGGCCCCGCTACGGCAGCACGCACCGGCCTGAGCGGTAAAGCGGGCCGGAGCCCCGCCAGGGATCCGGCCCGCCCGCTCCGCCACTCTGGATAATGTCCAAGTCGAGTGGTGCTCCAAAATCACACCCGTTCGGGATTAGCTTCACCGGCTGTTAGACTGCGCTTTATGAGTGACCTGTTGGAACGACTGCGCGGACGTGGCTGGCGCATGACCGCACAGCGGCGCGTCGTGGCCGAGGTCCTCGACGGCGACCATGTCCACCTGACGGCCGACGAGGTCCATATGCGCGCAGTCGCCAAGCTGCCCGAGATCTCCCGCGCGACTGTCTACAACACGCTGGGTGAACTGGTCTCGCTCGGCGAGGTGATGGAAGTCGCCACGGACAAGCGCGCCAAGCGGTACGACCCGAACGCGCACCGTCCGCACCACCACCTGGTCTGCGCCCAGTGCGGCGCGATCCGGGACGTCCACCCGAGCGGCAACCCCCTCGCCGACCTCCCCGACTCCGAGCGCTTCGGCTTCTCGGTCTCGGCGGTCGAGGTGACGTACCGGGGCGTGTGCCCGAACTGCGCGGCGGCCTGATCCATACGGACGACTCGATCCTCACGGACGACTCCTCGAAGCCCCGGCACCCCATGGGAGCCGGGGCTTTCTGCTGCGCGCGGACTTCCCGAATCTGACGGGTCGTCATATCGTCGACGGCGCCCACCAGTCCGTACCGCACTCCGCGAGGAGACACCGTGGGAGAGCCGCACCCGAAACTCCAAGCCACTGATCTGAGCCGGACCTTCGGCCGGGGCCCTTCGGCCGTGGACGCCCTGGGCCCGCTGGACCTGACCGTCGCTCCCGGCGAGTTCGTCTGCATCGTCGGCCCGTCCGGCTGCGGAAAGTCCACGCTCCTGCGGATCGCCTCAGGCCTGTTGCGCCCCAGCACGGGCGAGTTGGCGATCCGCACCACCAGCCCCCGCCCAGCCGCCATGATCTTCCAGGACTACGGCATCTACGACTGGAAGACCGTCCTCGCGAACGTCCGCTTCGGCCTGGACATCCAGCGCGTCCCGCGCCGAGAGGCGAACGCCCGGGCCCGTGACTGGCTCGCGCGCCTGGGCCTCGCGGACTTCGCCTCCGCGTATCCCGCCACGCTCTCCGGCGGCATGCGCCAGCGCGTGGCGATCGCCCGCGCGCTGGCGGTGGAGCCCGAAATCCTGCTGATGGACGAGCCGTTCGCCGCGCTCGACGCCCAACTGCGCATGATCCTCCAGGACGAGCTCCTGGAGCTCACCCAGACCACCCGCACGACCACCCTCTTCATCACGCACAGCCTGGAGGAGGCGATCGTCCTCGGCGACCGCGTCCTGGTGATGTCCGCACGCCCGGGCCGGTTCATCGCCGAACGCCGCCCGCCGTTCCCGCGCCCACGCTCCGGCGAGGTCCGCTCGGCTCCCGAATTCACCGCCCTGAAGAGCGAGTTGTGGCAGCTGCTGCGCCCGGAGGCGGTGCCCGCATGAACACGGCCGTACGCAAGGAACGCACCGATGCGGCAGCCGTACTGGTCCGCCGCCCGGGCCCGCAGGAGCTGCACCCCGTACGCACCCATCGCAGGCGCCGCACCCTGGAACTCTCCCTCGCCCTCGCCGTGCCCCTGCTGCTGGTCCTGCTGTGGCAACTGGCCGCCGCCCAGGCCTGGATCGACGACCGCGTCTACCCGGCACCCACCACGATCCTGGCCGACGGCTGGGACCGCGCGGCGGCCGGTGACCTGTGGCCGGATGTGTGGGCCACCCTCAAGCGCGTACTCGCCGGGTACGCGATCGGCACAGCCTCGGGCTATGCGCTGGGCCTGCTGATGGGCTCGCTCTCCCTCGTACGCGCGGCACTTGAGCCGCTTCTGGACGCGCTGTACGTCGTACCGAAGCTGGCCCTGCTGCCGATCTTCCTGAACATGTTCGGGCTCGGCGAGGGCCCGCAGGTGGCGCTGGTGGCGGCCACCGTCTTCTTCTTCGTGTGGATCTCCACGATGTCGGCCGTGATGTCGATACCGGCCGGGTATCGCGACGCGGGACAGGTCTTCGGGGCTTCGTCCTGGCAGATGTTCCGGCATGTGCTGCTGCCTGCCTCGCTGCCCGCGGTCCTGGTGGGCGCCCGGATCGCGGCGGGGGTGGCGGTGCTGGTCATCGTCGCCTCGGAGCAGATCGCCGCGGCGAACGGCCTGGGCCATCTGATCTTCGACTCGCGGGCGCTCTTCCAGAACGACGTGATGTTCGTCGGGATCGTCTGCGTCGCCGTACTCGGCGTCGTGTTTTCCGAACTGGTGCGGATTCTGGGGCGGTTGCTCACTCCGTGGGCGCCGCGCGACCGGGGACGGGGGCAGTCATGAGGCGTTTCGCATGCGGTGCCGTGCTGGCTGCGGTTGCGCTGCTGGTTTCGGCGGGGTGTGCCGCTCAGGACTCCGGGGATGGTGCGGGGGCGTCCGAGCCGCGCACCATCAAGGCGGTGCCCGGCTGTGAGGAGGGGAGCTGGACGGATCCGGCCGACCTGGCGGCGGACCGCGCCCCCGCGCGCTGCGCCAAGGGCACACCGGCGCCAAAGCCCTTGAAGGAGCGCCGGAAGCTGACGATCGCGACGGGCACGCTCAGCGCGGAGTACGTGGCTCCGCTTCAAGTGGCCGTGGCGAAGGGCGAGTTCAAGAAGGAGGGCCTGGACGTCACGCTGAAGGTGCTGCCGACGCCGGACGCGCTGCCGCTGCTCGCGAAAGGCGACGTCGACGCCCAGTGGGCCGCTCCCGAGGCCGCCGTGATCAACGGCGTCAACAGCGGCTTCGACATCAAGTGGGTCGCCGGGAACTTCTCGCCCGACCCGGAGTCGAAGAGCGGCCTGTGGGTGCGGCTGAAGGACGGCGAGAGCGCGTCACGCGTCCCGATGGCCGACCGCAAGCTCGGCACGATGATCGGCAAGGGCTCGGTCATCGCGTATCCGATGAACCAGGCCCTGAAGAAGCACGGCGGCGGCCTCGACAAGGTCCAGTTCCAGGCGCTCGGCTCGGCCGACGTCCTCACCGCCCTGCAGAACGGAGGCGTCGACTCCGCCTGGCTCCTCGACCCGGTCTGGCGCAAGGTCGACGGTGACGGCCGTTACGCCTTCCTCGGCGGCCAGCCGGCCGGCGAGCCCCTGGGCGGCATGCTGTTCGGCCCGAATCTGCTGACGGACGACGTGGACGCGGGGGTCGCGCTGCTGCGGGCGTACATCCGCACGATCAACACGTACTTCGCCGACGACTACAAGAAAGACCCGGCCTTCGTGGCCGAGCTGGCCAGGCTCATGAGGACGGACCGTACGGTCCTGGAGTCGACGCCCTCCCTCCGCATGGACTGGGAGATCCGCGCGGGCACGACCAACCGCCTCCAGTCCGCGTACCGCGCGGCGGGCGTCTCGGAGGGCGACCCGCTCCCGGAGTCCCGCCTGGTCGACCGTGCGCTGTACGGGGAGGCGGTGGGCCACCGGCCGTGAGACGCGCCCGGTCGCAGACGCATCGAGTCGCCAACGCACCGGAGGGCCGGAACCCTTTCGGACTCCGGCCCTCCGGCCTTCAGTAGCGGGGACAGGATTTGAACCTGCGACCTCTGGGTTATGAGCCCAGCGAGCTACCGAGCTGCTCCACCCCGCGGCGATGAACTGAACACTACGTCAACACCGCCGACCAGCGCAAATCGCTTTGTGAACGGCTTACTGGCGGCCAGCGCGCCGGCCTGTGGGCAGGCGTTCCGCCCGTCTGTGGGCAGGCGTTCCGCAGGGCGGAACGGGTGGGCACAGACCACCCACCGAGCCGCACCCGCCCACGAAACCCAATGTCCAGCGCACCCAAGGCGAACAGTTCCTCCTGCGGAGCTCTATGCGGAGAGCTCCTCCTTCAGCGCATCCCGCAGCCGAGCAGCCCGCTCGGACACCTCGCCAGGCCCCAGGGCGACCGCCCGGTCCGCCCACCGCTGCCCCTCCGCAAGCTCTCCCCGACGCGCGTAGACGAGGGCAAGCCGCAAAGCCGCCCGCCCATGCCCCGCGTCAGCGGCCCGGGTCCACCACAGCGCGGCCTCCGGCTCGCTGCCCTCCCGGGCAAGCAACAGCCCAAGATTGAACGCCCCGTTCCGAGACCCGGCCTCGGCCGCCTCCCGATACCACCGGGCCGCCTCGACGACGTCCCCACGTGCGGACGCCAGCATGCCGACGCGCACCTGGGCCCGCCGGTGCCCCTGGGAGGCAGCCCGCTCGTACCACTCCTCGCACTCGCTCTTCTCGGTCGCCGGCTCCCCCAGCTCATGCGCGGACACGGGCGGGCGCCGGGCGTCGAGCACGGCGGCCAGCCGGTACGCCGCCTCCGCGCTGCCCCCGCCGGCAGCGCAGCGCAGATGCCGCTCGGCCTCCTGCTCGTCGCCGTCCCGCAGCCGCGCGATCCCGACCTGGAGCGCGGCCTCGGTGTGCCCGGCGGCAGCGGCCCGCTCGTACCACCTGAGCGCCGCGGCGTCCTCGCCCCGGCCCGCGTGCAGGATCCCGAGGTTGAACGCGGCGTCGACGCTGCCGGCCTCCGCGGCCTTGGAGAACCAGGGCTCGGCCCCGGCCGCGTCGCCGACCTGGAGCAGCAGGATCGCCAGCGCGTTGGCCGCCTCGCGGTGTCCCGCGTACGCCGCGCGCCGGTACCACTGCTCGGCCTGCCCGGTCCGTCCCTGCTCGGCGCAGAGCAGCGCGAGGTTGTACGCGCCGTTCACATCACCGGCGTCCATCGCGGCGCGGTACCAGCGCTCGGCGGTCTGCGTCTCGCCGCGCTCGGCGTGCAGCGCACCCAGGGCGTTGGCGGCGTTCCCGTCGCCGTCCTGGGCGGCGCGCAGCCACCACACGGCGGCGCTGTCGGTGTCGCCCGCGTCTCGCAGCAGGAACCCGAGCGCGCAGGCGGCGCGTGCCTCGCCGTCCTTGGCGGACGTCAGATACCAGCGTCCGGCCTCCTTCAGCTTCCCGCGCTTCTCCAGGATGACGCCGAGGTGCAGCGCGGCCCTGCGGTGTCCGCGCGCGGCGGCCTGCCGGTACCACTGCTCGGCCTCGGCCATCACGGACAGCCCGGCACTCTTGTCGGCCTTGTCAGCCTTGTCGGTCTTATTGGCCTTGTCGGTGCCGCTCTGTCCCGTGGAGTGTGCGGGCTCTGCGGGTTCGCCGGCGGCAGCCCGCCGGTCCAGGGCGCGGGCGAGCCGGTACGCCGCCTCGCGGTGACCCCGCTCGGCGGCGGCCCGCATCCACTTCTCCGCGGCGCCGTCACCGCGGTGCTCGAGGAGGTCGGCGAGCGCGTACGCACCGAGAGTGTGACCCTGCTCGGCGGACTGGCGCAGCCAGTACTCGGCGGCGGGCTCGTCCCCGCGCTCACGGTGGTGGCGGCCGAGTGCGTGCGCGGCGGCAGCCGATCCGGCGACGGCGGCGATCCGCCACCAGCCGGCGGCCTCGTCGGCGTATCCGCGCTGGTGCAGGAGGACACCCAGGTTGTTGGCGGCGGCGCGGTCACCGGCGGCGGTGGCAGCACGCAGCTGAGGCTCGGCTCCGTCGAGATCGCCGCGGCGCAGCAGCAGGCTTCCGAGGACGCTCATCGCTTCGACGTCGCCGGCTTCGGCGGCGAGCCGATGACGTGCCTCCTCCGCAGCCTCCCCGGTCTCGTCCCGGTCGGAGGGCTGCACAATACGCCCTGTCTCCAACAGAGTTGCCTTGTCCCCCATAACGTCCATCGTCGCACCACCTGCAACCTGGGTACACCTGGTATACCGCAGCCAGTGAGGTCACTTCAGCGTTTTGTCGACATGCCCACAGAGAGACAAGTCAAACACAGATTTCTCAAGTCTCCCCGCATGGAGCGCCCTTTGTTGGGGCAGTCTTGGTCGAATAGGCGAACACACACACGACCCACACATGGCGAAGGGCCCGAATCCCTTGAGGATTCGGGCCCTTCGTCTTCAGTAGCGGGGACAGGATTTGAACCTGCGACCTCTGGGTTATGAGCCCAGCGAGCTACCGAGCTGCTCCACCCCGCGCCGTTGTTCTGCAACCGTATCACGGCGCGGGGTGGGTCTTTCGCTCAGTCAACGGCGGCTGTCGGTCAGCCGCTTGCGCCACTCCCTTCAGTGTTGCCGCCGCCGTTGTCCGCGCCCTCACCACCGGTGTTGTCGGGCTGGGTCCGAGCCTCCGCGGCCCTTTGCAGAGCTTCCTCGAGGTCCTGCTGCGCCCGGCCGTACGCCTCCCAGTCGCCCTTCTTCAGGGCTTCCTGGCTGGCCTCGTATGCCTTCTGGGCGTCGGCGACCGCCTCTTGGACGGTCTGATCACCCTCCGCCGGTGGCGGCTCGGTGGTGTCCTCGCCCTCGTCCGGTGGCGGCTGCGGCGTCGTGTCCTGCACCCCGAAGACCTTGTCCAGCGCTTCGGCGAGGGTGTCCTCGAAGGCGGTGGTGCCTCCGTACGACACCGCGACCTTCTTCAACAGCGGATACTCGGCGCTGCTGCCCTGCACATAGATCGGTTCGACGTAGAGGAATCCTGCGTCCATGGGCACCGCGAGCAGATTGCCGAAGATCATGTTCGACTTCGACGTCTCCGCGTTCCGTGTGAACTCCTGGACCGCCGGGATCGAACTCAACTTGCTCTGCCATTGGACCGGTCCGTCCACCTCGGACTCGCCGGTGACTCTGAGCAGCCGCATTGTGCCGTACCCGCCGCTGCTCGCATCGGCGTCCACCGCCATGTACGCGGCCAGGTTCGGCCGTCCGCTCGGGGTGAAGGTGGTGGTCAGCGAGAACCGTTGCTGGTCGTCGCCGGGCATCTTCAGCGACAGGTAGTACGGCGGTACGGCGACGCTGTCCTGTCGGTTCGTCGGGTCGTTCGGCACCTGCCACACGTCACTCGCGTTGTAGAACTGGTCGGCGTTGGTGACGTGGTAGATGCCCAGTTGCTCACGCTGCACCTTGAACAAGTCCTGCGGGTAGCGCAGATGCTCCTTCAGCTCGGCCGGGATGTCGGCCTTCGCCTTCACCGTGTCCGGGAACGCCTTCTTCCACGTCTTCAGGACCGGGTCCTTCTCGTCCCACGTGTAGAGGTTGACCGATCCGTCGTACGCGTCGACGATCGCCTTCACGGAGTTGCGGATGTAGTTGACCTGGTTCTGCTGGGCGACCACCGCGCGCTGGCTGTCCTCGTTGGTCAGTGCGTCCGTGGTGGTGTCGCCGAGGGTCGTGCGCGAGGCGTACGGATAGCCGTTCGTGGTGGTGTACGCGTCGACCACCCATACGACCCGCTTGCCGATGACGGTCGGGTAGGCGTCGCCGTCGATGGTCAGCCAGGGCGCGACCGCCTCGACGCGCTCCTTGGGCGTGCGGTCGTAGAGGATCTTCGAACCCTCACCGATGGCACCGGAGTACAGCATCTGAGGCTCGCTGAACCGCGCAGCGTACGCTGCGCGGTTCAGCGGGTTCGACAGGTCGATGCCGCCGTTGCCCTTGTACTGGTACGTCTTCTGGCCGCCCGCCTCCTCGTAGTCGAGCTCCTTCTGGGGCCCGCCCACGATCGAGTACTGGGTGGTCTTCTCACCGAAGTAAATGCGCTGCTCGTAGCCCTTGTTGAAGGTGCCGGTGGTGGGCATGCCCTGCTCGGTGAAGTCCGGCGAGCCTTCGGAACCCGGCTTGATCTGTGTGCCCTTGGCGGCGATCGCGCCGTATCCGTGCGTGTAGATGAAGTGCTGGTTGATCCAGTTCTTCTTGTCCACGCGGCTGAGGTTCAGCTCACGGAGACCGATGATCGTGTCCTGGCCGTTGTACCGGTCCACGTCCAGCGTCTTCGGGAACTGGTAGTACTTCCGCTCCTGCTCCAGTTGCTGGAACGTCGGCGAGACCACGTTCGGGTCGTTCAGCCGGTAGCTCGCGACCGAATCGGCCTGAGTACGCTGCTGCTTGGCGTCACTGCCGGTGCCTGTGCCCGAGATGTCATCGATCTTCACGCCGTCGATGCCGTACGCCTTGCGTGTGGCCTCGATGTTCTTCTCGATGTACGAGGTCTCCTTGGCCTGCTCGTTCGGCTTGACCTGGAACTGCTGCACGATCGCCGGGTACAGCCCGCCGATCAGCACCGCAGAGAGAACCAGAAGACCGAAGCCGATCAGCGGCAGCTGCCAGGTGCGCCGCCACAGCGTGGCGAAGAACAGGAGCGCGCAGATCACGGCGATGCAGAACAGGATGGTCTTGGCCGGCAGGTACGCGTTGGCGTCGACGTACCTGAGGCCCGTCCAGTTGTCCGTGGCCTTGAAGTCGCTCGACTTCACGGCGAGTCCGTACCGGTCGAGCCAGTACGCGACCGCCTTCAGGGCGACGAACAGGCCGAGCAGCACGGAGAGATGACCGGTGGCCGCGGCAGTGGCACGCGCGCCGGGGCTGGTGACCCTGAGGCCGCCGTACAGGTAGTGGGTCAGCGCCGCGGCGATCACACCGAGGATCGTGGCGGCGAAGCCGAAGCCCAGCAGGAAGCGGTACCAGGGCAGGTCGAAGGCGTAGAAGGAGACGTCGAGGTGGAACTGGGGGTCCTTCTGATTGAAGGGCACTCCGTTCACCCACATCAGCCACGTACGCCACTGGCCTGACGCGGAGGCGCCCGCGATCAGCCCGACGAGGGCGGTGATCCCGAGCAGGATCCACTTCTTGTACGGGGCCACGCCCATGCGGTAGCGGTCCAGGCTCTGCTGCTCCATCGACATGGCGCTCAGCGGTGGCCTGAGCCGGTGGGCCAGCCAGATGTTCACGCCGACGGCCAGAGCCATCAGCAGACCGAAGACGAAGAACAGCCCGATCTTGGTCCACAGGGTGGTCGTGAAGACTGAGGAGTACTTGACCGACCGATACCAGAGCCAGTCCGTCCAGAACCCCGCGAACATGACGAACGCCATGGCCAGCACGGCCAGTACGCCCAGTGTCATGAGCAGCGTCCGGACGCGCCGGGACGGTCGGCCCACTCTGATCCGTGGCCCCGTCGGGCCTCCGCCGCGGTCCGGCATCTGGAAAGCCAAGGTGTGCACCTCGAAGTTCGGTCTTGGTCTTCGGGCCCTGCGAACACAGGGCCACATCTATGCAACTTACTGATGCTTTACTCGGTTCCCGGTTCGGGGTGCGAACGAGGCAGGATTGTGACCATGTCCAACACCGCCTCCACAGGCACCCCCATGGCGGCCGGCCCGCTGACCCGTGCCGTCCTCGAAATCGACGAGTACGTCTCCGGGCTCGGCTGGGACCAGCCAGCACGGCTCTTCGCGCTGGTCGACACCGCTCAGCTGCGCTCCGAGGAACCGGGTCTCGCGGCGCGTCTCGGTCTCCCCGATGACGCACCCGACGGCGCTCTTACCCCCATCGAACAGGAGGAACTCCCCGCGGGCAGCCCGCTGGACGAGTTTCTCGGCACCATCGCATGGCCGGACGCGGTGGCCGGCTGTGCGCTGTCCGTGGAGCGGCTGATGCTGCCACCGTCCGCGGAGGCGTCCGTTCCGGACGGTCTCGACGAGAAGCGTCTGGCGAAGTGGGTCGCCGAGCATCCCGAGCGCCAGGAGGTCCGGATGACCGTCGGGGTGCTGCGCGGCGGGAAGCGCGAGTCGGCGCTGAGGCTGCGCGAGAAGGACACGGCGACCGAGGTCCTCACCGGCTCCGACCTGGTGCCGGGGCTGGCGGAGGCGCTGGCGGCGACGTTCGCCGAGTAGCACTCGTAGCGCTTGGCGTCGTACTTCATGAGCCGGCTCAGCTCTTCGTGCACTGGGGCAGGTTGTCGGTGTCGCCGCCGCGGATGTCCTCGAGGGCGTTCATCGCGTCGTCAAGGGTGTCGACCTTGATGAGGGTGAGCCCGTCGGGGATGTCCCGGGCGGCTGCCGCGCAGTTGTCCTTGGGCGTCAGGAAGTACGCGGCGCCCTGGGCGCGGGCGCCGACCGTCTTCATTTCGATGCCGCCGATGGGGCCGACCTTGCCGTCGTCGTCGATGGTGCCGGTGCCGGCCACGAACGTGCCGCCGGTGAGGTCGCCCGGGGTGAGTTTGTCGACGATGCCGAGGGCGAACATCAGGCCGGCGCTCGGGCCGCCGACGTCGGCCAGCTTGATGTCGATGGTGAACGGGAAGGTGTGATCGGTCCCGGCCGCGATGCCGACGATCGCGCGCTTCTCGCCCTCGTCGTCCGACTTCGTCGTGGTGATGGTGATGTCCTCGGTCTTCGTCGCCGTCCGCTTCTCCTTCTCGGCGGCGGCCTGCTCCTTGGCGGGCACGACGGTGAAGACGACCTTCTCGCCCGGCTTGTGCTTGGTGACCAGCTTCGCCACCTCGTCGTACGCCTTGACCGGCGTACCGTCCACGGCCTTGATCACATCGCCCGCGTGCAGCTTGCCCTCGGCGGGGCTGTCCTTGAGCACGGAGGAGACGATGGTCCAGGACTTCACCGGGATGTCCCGCTCCTTGAGGGCCGCGACCTTGGCGCTCTCCTGGGACTGGCTGAACTCCTCGGCGTTCTCCTGCGTCGACTGCTCCTCGGTCTTGCCGTCCGGGTAGAGGGTGTCGTGCGGGACCACCTTGTTGTCGTGTGCCAGCCAGCCGTACACGGCCTCGACGAGATTCATCTTGTAGTCGGCGCTCGTGACGCGGACCGTCGTCATGTTGAGGTTGCCGTCCGCCGGGTAGGTCTTGCGGCCGGAGATCTGGAGCACCGGCTCGCCGTCGTGCTCGCCGAGCGTGTTCACCGTCGGACCGGGTGACATCTCCGAGTACGGCACATTGATGAAGACCCCTGCGCACAGGAGCGCGATCAGCATCAGGGTGGAGGCGAGCATCGTCGCGGTGCGGCGTGGCATGGAACGACAGTACGGGACCACCCTGTCAGTGCCCCGTCGGGGCCGCCCGTACGGGACCTCAAGGGGGCCGGGGCGCGAACGCCCCAGGCTGCCCTCGGTGCAGGTGGTCAGGCGTCCGTGGGCGAGTTCTCCATGTGCTGCTCCTCCACGGGCTGCTTCGCCCGCTGCGGCTTCTCCATGGCCTCGCGAAAGCGCATGTAGCCCGCGAGCTCGACGCCGTCCCCAATGGTCCTGCGGTTACGACCGACCCATGTGCCCCACAGTCCGGCACCAATCGCGGCCAAAAGCGGAATCAGCAACCAGGCGAGCGCCGCCATGCCGACCTCCCAACCCCATGAAGCAACCGCAACTGACTGATCAGCAGATTAACCATGCCCGTGTTCAACGCTCATGGCGGGGGTGCGGTTACGCAACCGGAACGCGCGCGCTCACACGGTCAGCAAGCGCCCACCCATTCTTCTGTGCCGTCCGAGAATTTCTGGTGCTTCCAGATGGGCACTTCGTGCTTCAGGTCGTCGATCAGCTTGCGGCAGGCCTCGAAGGCCTCGCCGCGATGGGGGCAGGAGACGGCGACTACGACGGCGAGGTCCCCGACCCTGAGGTCTCCCACCCGGTGAACGGCCGCAAGCGCCCGCACCGGATACTCGGCGACCACCTTCTCGGCTATGCGCCGCATCTCCGCCTCGGCACTGGGATGGCAGGAGTACCCGAGCGCGTCGACGTCCGCTCCCCCGTCGTGGTTCCTGACGGTCCCGACGAACAGCGCGGTCCCACCGGAGGCGTCGTCCCCGACGGCTCGGAAGACCTCGTCCACGGAGAGGGCGGTTTCCCGGATCGCCAACAGCTTGACGGGATCCTGCGCCCCCTGCTCACCGGGGTGATCACTCATAGTTGCCATACGCCCATCGTGCACCACGCCACTGACAACGCGGAACGCAGTTCCTCCGGGCATACGGCCTTGGGACGTGTACGTGCGTCAGATGCGCCGTCGGGCCTTCCGCACCCGGCGGACCACAGCGGCCGTACCGAGCAGTGCGACCGTCGCGCCCGCGGCTCCGGCGGCGGTGGCGTCCTTGCGGCCGAGGCGACGTCCGGCCACCGTGTGCCGCCCGGCGACCTCCTCCAGGAGTTCGGCGAGGACCTCCTCGTTGGTCCACTGCGGGCGCCATCCGGCGTCATGGAGCCGGCTCCCGCTGACCACCCAGGGGTACATCGTGTAGGCGAGGTCTCCGGCCGGCGAGGGTGTGAGCCCGATCCGGTGGAGCCGGGCGGCGGCGCCCAGGGCGACGGCCGAGGGCAGTTCCATCCGGCGGATCCCGCTGAGTTCCTCGACCTCCTCCTGCTCCAGCCAGCCGTCGCAGCCCACGGCCAGCTCCCCGTCGACCTTCTCCAGGACGGCGTACTCCAGGGCACTGCACAGGTCCTCGACGTGGCAGAACTGCCAGGCGGGCCGGGACCCGGCGACGACGAGCAGCCGGGGCGACTCGAAGTAGCGCGTGAGGGCGGTGTCGGTGCCTCCGACGAGCACGGCGGGCCGTACGACGGTGACGTTGAGCCCGGGATGCGCGCGGGGCGCCCGCTTCGCGAGCCGCTCGACCTCCAGGAGGTCGCCGACTCCTGTGGCCTCCGCGGTGGCGCGCAGTTCTGCGTCTTCGGAGAGGGGCAGTTCGTTGTCGGGCAGCGCTCCGTAGACCATCGCCGAGGTGCACAGCACCACCCGGTGCACCCCGGCCGCCGCCGCGGCGGTGAGCACGGTCTGGGTGCCCCGCACGTTGTACGCGGTGCGCGCCGCCGGGTCGGTCTCCAGGTCGAGATCGAGCGCCAGATGGACCACGACGTCCGCGCCGCGCAGCTTTTCGGCGATCACCGGGTCGCGTACGTCAAGGATGTGCCACTGGGCGTCCGCGCACTCACCGCGCCGCTCGTCGATGGCGATGACCTGCTTGATCTCGTCGCTGGCGGCGAGCCGCTCGGTGAGCAGGGCGCCGATACCGTCGGCGGCACCGGTGACCGCGACTACGGGACCGCGTACGGTCGGACTGGTTGAGGGGTTTCGCGCTGCGCGAACCTGTGGATCTGGGGAACTCACCGGGCGTCTCCAGCGGTTGTCTTCAGTAAGGACGCGCGTGACGCGTACGAACCAGGTGGCATCCATCCTGCCGCAGCCCAGGAGTCGGCGAAGCATCGAGGCCCGAACCGGCCGCGGTGTCTACGCTGGGTGGTGTTGTCGGGCAGCCGTGCCGTCGGAGAGAACCGGCGGCCTTAACAGCCGAGGAATCCCGTGAGTGACACCCCATTCGGATTCGGCCTTCCGCCGGAGGAGCCGGACGACGGCGACGAGGGCAAGAAGAAGGACCAGCAGAGCGGTGGTGGCCAGGGACCGGCCAACCCGTTCGGTTTCGGGTTCCCCGGAGCCGGCGGACCCGGCGCCGACAACCCGCTCGCCGCGATGTTCGGTTCCATGAACCCCAATGATCTGGGCGCCGCGTTCCAGCAGCTGGGCCAGATGCTCTCGTACGAGGGCGGCCCGGTGAACTGGGACATGGCCAAGCAGATCGCCCGTCAGACGGTGTCCCAGGGCGCCCCTGACGGCAGCAAGGACTCCAGTGTCGGCCCCGCCGAGCGCTCCGGAGTCGAGGAGGCGGTGCGCCTGGCCGACCTGTGGCTGGACAACGCGACGTCCCTGCCGTCCGGCGCCGGCTCCGCGGTGGCGTGGAGCCGCGCGGAGTGGGTCGAGGCGACCCTTCCGGTGTGGAAGGAGCTCGTCGACCCGGTCGCCGAGCGCGTCGGCGCGGCCATGGGCGATGTGCTTCCCGAGGAGATGCAGGCCATGGCGGGCCCGCTCATCGGGATGATGCGCTCCATGGGCGGCGCCATGTTCGGTACGCAGATCGGGCAGGCCGTCGGCGTGCTCGCGGGCGAGGTGTTCGGCTCGACCGACATCGGCCTGCCGCTCGGCCCGGCCGGCCGGGCCGCGCTGCTTCCGGTGAACATCGAGGCGTTCGGCAAGGACCTCGGCGTGCCGAAGGAGGAGGTGCGGCTGTACCTCGCCCTGCGCGAGGCCGCCCACCAGCGTCTGTTCGCGCATGTGCCATGGCTGCGTTCGCACCTGTTCGGGGCGGTCGAGGGTTACGCGCGCGGGATCAAGGTCGACACGGCCAAGCTGGAGGACGTGGTCGGCCAGCTCGACCCGTCGAACCCGGAGCAGCTTCAGGACGCGCTCCAGCAGGGCATGTTCCAGCCGGAGGACACGCCTGCCCAGAAGGTGGCGCTGGCCCGTCTGGAGACGGCGCTGGCGCTCGTCGAGGGCTGGGTGGACGCGGTCGTGCACGCGGCGGCGAAGCCGCGTCTGTCGTCCGCGGACGCGCTGCGTGAGACGCTGCGGCGCCGCCGTGCGTCGGGCGGTCCTGCCGAGCAGACCTTCGCCACGCTGATCGGTCTGGAGCTGCGCCCGCGCCGGCTGCGGGACGCCTCGCGGCTGTGGGCCTCGCTCACGGACGCGCGCGGTGTCGACGGCCGGGACGCCCTGTGGGCGCACCCGGACATGCTGCCGACCGCCTCCGATCTGGACGACCCGGACGGCTTCGTGCACCGCGAGCAGCTGGACTTCTCCGAGCTGGACAAGATGCTCGGGGAGGCCGCGGGCGGTTCCGCCCAGAAGCCGGACCTCAAGAAGGGCGAGGCCGAGCACGACGACAAGAAGGACGACGACAAGGGCGACGGCGCCGAGTGAGCCTCCATGACGACGCGGTCCTCGTACTGAAGGGCTACGAGGGCCAGGAAGAGCTGCGCCAGGCCTATCTGGATCATCTTCAGGCTCATCCGGACGGCATGTGGAAGGCCTGCGGGGCCGGGCACATCACGGCGAGTGCCCTGGTCATCGATCCGGAGCAGGGGCGTGTGCTGCTGACGCTGCACAAGAAGCTGCGCATGTGGCTGCAGATGGGCGGCCATTGCGAGCCTCAGGACGCGACTCTGGAGGCTGCGGCCCGACGTGAGGCCAAGGAGGAGTCGGGCATCCCTGGTCTGACGCTGCTCCCGGGCGGGCCGGTACGGCTCGACCGGCACCCGATCCCGCCGCCGTGCCACTGTCACTTCGACGTGCAGTACGCGGTGCTGGCGCCGGTCGCCGCGGTCCAGGAGATCAGCGACGAATCGCTCGACCTGCGCTGGTTCGCTTACGACGAGGTGGCGGACGTGGCGGACGACTCCGTGGTGCGACTGCTCGAGGCCACGCGGTCCAGGCTCTGAACCGGTAAGGGGCGGCCGCAATGGCGGCCGCCCCTTACACACGCCTCCTAGGAGACTCAACTCCAGACGTTGCCCTGGTTCTGCCCCCGGGCTCCCTGCTGGCCCACCCCGTACTGGGCGGCGACGCCGGAGCCGATCGTCGCGTTCTGCGGCGGCAGCAGCTCGCTGGGCTGGACGAGCACGTAGCCCTGGCCCATGAAACTGAGCTCCCAGCCCTCACCGGTGTTGCCGCGGCGCCGGAACACTCCGGAGGAGTGTGTCTGGGCCTGCATCTGTACCCGCAGACTCGTCGACCAGGCGACGATCGCGTCGGCGTCGCAGTTCACGAACCGGTCAGGGGTGACCTGCATCATCAGCGGCATCCCCGAGGTCATCAGGGCGGCCTTGCCCCGCCCGGAGATGTTGAGCTGGTACTTGCCGGAGCCGGAGATGCCGTACTGGCTGTCCACGGCGATCACCTCGTGGTGCAGCGAGGAGTCCATGGCAAGGACGTAGCTGCTGTCCACAGTGAGGCCGTCCTGGTCCACGTCCACCACATGGATGTGCTGGGCGAGGTTGGCCAGATAGACGGTGCCCTGTCCATGGCAGCGCATCAGGTCGAGGCCCTCTCCCGTCTGTGCGCGGGAGCGTCGCTGGCCGGAACTCTGGAACTCGGCGTCGAACTCCACCAGCCCCTGGTAGGCGACCATGGTGCCCTTGCGGGCGAGCACGTCGTCGTGGCCCTCCAGGGCGACGCGCAGCATCTGCTTGTTCTGCAGGCTGTAGCGCTCCTGGGACTGCTGCTCGTTGTAGGCGAAAAGCGGGCTCTGCATGATGTGTGGCTCCCCCTCAGCCCCGGACTCGGAGGCGGTCGGTGCTGTCCTCGCTGGGCTGGACGACGACGATGCCCTGTCCGGAGAAGGCCATCTGGAACGCCTCTCCGCTCCCCCGCCCGATCAGCGACCCCGCCTTGAAGGTGCGCTTGCCCTTCACCTTGAGGTTCGGGGACCAGGCGACGAGCGCGTCCGGGTCGACGTACGTCTCGTCCTCACCGCCGCCGCAGTCGACGACGATGGGCTTGCCCCGGGAGGTCAGCGCGACCCAGCCCTGCCCGGAGATCTTGGTGTTCCACATGCCCTGTCCAGCGAATTTCGCCAGTCCCTTGACGCGTTCGACACCCCATTGGAGGTGTGCGTCGAAAGCGAGCAGGTTGGTGGCGTTGACGGAGATTCCGTCGCCGTTGAGGTTGATGACGACCACGTTCGCTCCGTAGTCGGCCAGATAGAGCAGTCCGTCTCCGGAGCACTTCATGAGGGGCGCGCCCTCGCCCGTGGCCCAGTCGCGTGCGATCTGGCGCACAGCGGGCGGATTCGGCTCGTACTGGACGAAACCTTCGTAGGCGACCATCGACCCCACGCGCGCGAGGAGGTCGCTCCCGCTCTGCATGGCGACCTTGAGCATGTGGTTGCCGTGGTTCTCCATGCGTGCGGCAACGGGTGCCGGGGCGAAGCCCGCGAGCTGCTGGTTCATATGACGGGCTCCCTCAGACCTCGTACGGCTGGATGACGATGAAATTGCCGGGCGCGCCGCGGAATTGGAGGTTCACGCTCTCTCCGGTGTCGCCCGGGTAGGCGTTGCGGCGCATCCGCACCTGGCTGGAGACGATCACCTGGGACGCGGCGGACCAGGCGACGACGGCGTTGCAGTCGGCGAACGTCGTCGGCGTGACCGGCAGCACCACAGGCGCTCCCTGCGTCTTGACGATGATCGTGCCGGTCCCCTGGAACTGCATCGTGAACAGCGCGCCTCCGGGGATGCCGTGTCCTTCGATGCGGCGGACCTCGTACTGGAGTGTCTCGTCGAACGCGAGGACGTTCTCCGCGGAGACGCAGATGGCGTCCCCTTGCAGTTCGATGGGGTGCAGCATGGCGGACTTCTCGGCGAGGAACACCTGGCCCTTGCCCGAACAGCGCATCAGCTGCATCTCCTGGCCGGTCGCGTTGCCCACGATCCGGCCGGAGAACCCGGCGCTCTTGTAGCTGAAGTCGACCTTGCCCTGGTAGAGCACCATGCTGCCCTGGCGGGCGAGCACGGGCTGGTCGCCGCCCATGCCGAGGTCGACCCGGACCATCTTCTTGTTCTGCTGGGTCCAGCGCTGGCCGGTGGGCGCCTCCTTGTACGGCTGGAGCGCCGCGGCGACACCGGCACCACCCTGGGGAGCGCCCTGCGGTACCGCGTACCCGGCAGGCGCGCCCGGAGCACCCGGCGCACCGGGCTGTCCCGGGACCTGGCCGAACGGCGGCTGCTGGCCGTACCCCGGAGGCGGGGTCGGCTGGCCATAGCCGGGCGGCGGGGCCGGAGCCTGAGGTGCTTGAGGCTGTCCGTAGCCGGGCGGCAGAGGCGCGCTCGGGGCGGGGGGCTGGCCGTACGGAGGCTGCTGCTGGTCCGGCGGCTGCCCGTAGGGCGCGGGAGCGGGCGCCGGGGGCGGTACGGGAGCGCCGCCGGGCGGGGTCATGGGCGCGGCGATGGTCGGCGCGGCGTGCCGACGCCGCCGTGTGCGGCAGCAGAGCCGACATGAAGTCGTCCCACACCGGTCTCGGCAGGTCATGTCCGGCCCCCTTCGTGAATCCAGCCGGCATGCACGGCTTTGTCGAACTCGCGAGTGAAGTGCGACGGAACACGATCCCGTGCGCGCTGCTGCTGCACGGCCATCCCGGGCTCGAGACGGAGATGC
>NZ_JAAKZX010000063.1 GCF_011045025.1 Streptomyces ureilyticus | reverse complement strand
CCCCATGACCGGCACCACCGCGACCGTGAACGCCGACGAGAAGCTCAGCTGGCTCATCGAGGGCCTGCTGGAACGCACTTCAGGTGCCCGGCACGCGCTCGTGCTCTCCCGCGACGGGCTGAAGCTGTGCCGTACGGGAGGGCTCACCTCGGACCAGGCCGACCAGCTTGCCGCGATCGCCGCCGGGATCCAGTCGCTGACCCACGGGGCGTCCGTGGAGTTCGGGGACGGCAGCGGGGGCATTCGGTCGGCGATGGCCGAGTTCTACGGCGGGGTTCTGTTCATCGTCGAGGCGGGCGCGGGCGTACACCTCGCCGTGGTCACCGACGAGGAGGCGGACGCCGGGGCCGTCGGGCACAACATGAGCGAGTTCGTGGAACAGCTCGGCGGACACCTGAACGCGCTGCCGCGTACGTCATGAGCCGCCCGGGCAGGGACGACGCGCCCGACCGGCTCTACACGCTCACCGGCGGACGCAGCCGGTCCGCGCCCGACACCCCCTTCGACCTGGTCACGCTGATCGTCGCCGAGTGCGATCCGGTGCCGGGCATGCAGTCCGAGTACGCGGAGATCCTGCGGCTGTGCGAGCGGCCGACGGCGGTCGTGGAACTCGCCGCCGTGCTGCGGCTGCCGGTGAGCATCACCCGGATCCTGCTCTCCGACCTCCTCGCCGCGGGCCGCGTCCGGGCCCGTCATCCGCGCCGGGGCGATACGGGCGACGCCCCCGATCCCGACGTACTGGAGCAGGTGCTCGTTGGCCTCCGAAATCTCTGAGACGACTGAAACGGCTACGACGCGACCCGTTGCCCTCGGCGGGCCCAGGTTCCAGGCCGAACCCGCCGCGCTGTACCGGGAGTTGCGGCGTGAGCACGGTGCCGTGGCGCCGGTGGTCCTCGACGGGGACGTACCGGCGTGGCTCGTCCTCGGCTATCGCGAGCTGCACCAGGTCACCGGCGATCCGGTGCTGTTCAGCCGGGACTCCGGCCTGTGGAGCCAGTGGCCGCACATCCCCGACGACTGGCCGCTGCTGCCGATGATCGGCCGTGGGCAGCCGTCGATCCTCTACACGGTCGGCGAGCGGCACCGCGAGCGCGCCGCGATGATCAGCGACGCGCTCGACGCCGTCGACGCCTTCGAACTCCGCGGCCACACCGAGAAGTTCGCCGACGAGCTGATCGACGCGATCTGCGCCAAGGGCGAGACGGACCTCGTCGCGGACTACGCGATGCTGCTGCCCGTGCGCGTACTGGCGACCCTGTACGGGTTCGCCGAGGAGCAGGGCCCGGGTCTGGTCACCGCCCTCAACGACATGATCAACGGGCGCGAGAACGCCCTCGCGGGGCAGCGGCATCTCGCCACATCCATGGCGCGCCTGGTCGCGGACCGGGCGGCGCGGCCCGCGGACGACGTGGTGAGCCGCATGCTCGCCACGGGACATGCAAAAGAAGCCTCCGGCTTCACGTACGAGGAGATCACTCAGGACCTGATGGTGATGATGGCCGCGGGTCATCAGCCGACGGCGGACTGGATCGGCAACTCGTTGCGGCTGATGCTGACGGACGACCGGTTCGCGGCCTCGCTGTTCGGCGGCCAACACAGTGTCGCGGAGGCCATGAACGAGGTGCTGTGGGAGGACACGCCCACGCAGAACGTGGCCGGTCGCTGGGCCTCCCGCGACACCCAGCTCGGCGGTCGCCGGATCCGCGCGGGCGATCTGCTGCTGCTCGGCCTCCAGGCCGCCAACAGCGACCCGCAGGTACGCGTCGACGGCTCCGCCCTCACCGGCGGCAACAGCGCCCACTTCTCCTTCGGCCACGGCGAGCACCGCTGCCCGTTCCCGGCCCGGGAGGTCGCGGAGGTCATCGCGCGTACGGGCATCGAGGTGATCCTCGACCGGCTGCCCGACCTCGACCTGGCCGTACCGGCCGACTCGCTCACGCGCCGCCCGTCGCCGTGGCTGCGGGGGCTGACGGAACTGCCGGTGAGGTTCACACCGAGTCCTGCCCTGGGCGGCGGCGCGCGCTGAACGCCACAGTCCAGCGGCAAGCGCCGTACCTCTGACGGCCACGCAAGCGCCGCACGCCGTACTACGTCCGACCGCCACGCAAGCGCCGTACGACAGACCGCCATACAAGCGCCGTACGACCGACCTTGGAGGCCCCTGCCCATGACCACCGAGACGAGCCCGGCCGCCCCGGCCCGTATCGCCCTCGATCCCTTCGTCACCGATCTCGACGGCGAGAGTGCCCGGCTGCGTGCCGCGGGGCCGCTCGCCGCCGTGGAGTTGCCGGGCGGGGTGCCGGTGTGGGCGGTCACGCATCACGCCGAGGCCAGGCAACTGCTCACCGATCCCCGGCTGGTGAAGGACATCAACGTCTGGGGCGCCTGGCGGCGCGGCGAGATCCCGCCGGACTGGCCGCTGATCGGGCTGGCGAACCCCGGCCGTTCGATGCTCACCGTGGACGGTGCGGAGCATCGCCGGATGCGTACGCTCGTCGCGCAGGCGCTCACGCCTCGGCGCGTGGAGCGGATGCGGGAGCGGATCACCAAGCTGACGTCCGGTCTCCTCGACGCGCTGCCCCAGGGCGCGGGGGCCCCCGAGGTCGTCGACCTGAAGGCGGCGTTCGCGTATCCGCTCCCCATGTACGTCATCGCGGACCTCATGGGTATCGACGAGGCCCAACTCCCCCGCCTCAAGGAGCTGTTCGAGAAATTCTTCTCGACCCAGACGCCGCCCGAGGAGGTCATCGCCACGCTGACCGAGCTGGCGGGGATCATGGCGGAGACGGTCGCGGCGAAGCGCTCCGCTCCCGGCGACGACCTCACCAGCGCGCTGATCCTCGCCTCCGAGGACGGTGACCGTCTCACCGACGAGGAGATCGTCTCGACGCTCCAGTTGATGGTGGCGGCCGGTCACGAGACGACGATCTCCCTCATCGTCAACGCGGTCGTGAACCTGTCCACGCATCCCGAGCAGCGCGAGCTGGTGCTGGCCGGGGCGGCCGGCTGGTCATCGGTGATCGAGGAGACCCTGCGCTGGTCGACGCCCACGTCCCACGTCCTGATCCGGTTCGCGACGGAGGACGTCCCGGTCGGCGACAAGGTGCTCCCGGCAGGGGACGCCCTGATCGTCTCGTACGCCGCGATCGGCCGCGACGAGAAGGCCCATGGCCCGACGGCCGGCGACTTCGACATCACGCGCGTCCCGGAGAACCGCCACATCTCCTTCGGCCACGGCCCTCACGTCTGCCCCGGCGCGGCCCTGTCCCGCCTGGAGGCGGCGGTCGCGCTGCCCGCGCTGTACGAACGCTTCCCGGAGCTGGACCTGGCGGTCCCGGCGTCGGAGCTCCGCCACAAGCCGGTGGTGACGCAGAACGATTTGTTCGAGCTGCCGGTGCGGTTGGGGGTTTGAGGGGATACGGGGCCTGGCCTCGGCGGGCCTTTCCGCCGAGCAGTCCCCGCAGCCCGCGCAGCCCTCCGACGAGGCCGGGGCCTGTTGGCCCGCCTCGGTCACGCGGAGGCCGAGTTCGGCGTCGAGACGCGTCTCCGCCGCCGGGGTGGGGTCGTCACCATTCCGCTCGCGCAACATCGCGCGGGTCCGCTCGGCGCGCTCCGCCCGCTCGGCGGGAGTGAGAGCGCCCCGGCGAACGCCTGATCCTCGGCGGAACCGTAAGCCGCTAAGTGGCTTTACGCTCCTGGCTTAGTCCACTACTCTGTACGTCGAAGTGCAGCATGCTGAACAGTCTCGTCTTGGATGGCCCTCGTGAATCTCCCCCGCGCAGACCGTTCCCCGTCGGCCGACGCGACCGCGGCCGTGGGTGCCGCGACGCAGCCGGAAGCAGTCGCGGCACCCGGAGACGGACCGGGCCCGAGGCGTGGCTGGGGCTCCCTCGGCCCCGTCGGCCTGGTGCTGGCCGGGGGAGTGTCCGTTCAATTCGGTGGGGCGCTTGCCGTGAGTCTGATGTCGCGGGCCGGGGCGCTCGGGGTGGTGAGCCTGCGGCTCGTCATCGCCGCCGTCGTGCTGCTCGTCATCTGCCGGCCGCGGCTGCGCGGGCATTCGCGGGCCGACTGGGGGACCGTCGTCCTCTTCGGGGTCACCTTGGCCGCCATGAACGGGCTCTTCTACCAGGCGGCCGCCCGCATCCCGCTCGGCCCCGCCGTCACCCTCGAAGTGCTCGGCCCCCTCGCGCTCTCCGTCCTGGCCTCACGTCGCGCGATCAACTTCGTCTGGGCCGGCCTCGCCCTCGCCGGTGTCTTCCTGCTCGGCGGCGGGGGCTTCGGCTCGCTCGATCCGGTCGGCGTCGCGTTCGCCCTGTCCGCCGGAGCCATGTGGGCGGCGTACATCATCTTCAGCGCGCGTACGGGCCGCCGGTTCCCGCAGGCCGACGGGCTCGCGCTGGCCATGGTGGTCGGCGCGGTGCTGTTCCTCCCGCTGGGCATCGCCGAGTCGGGAGCGAAGCTCCTGGACCCGACCATCATCGCCCTGGGCGCCGCCGTCGCCGTCCTCTCCTCCGTCCTCCCGTACACCCTCGAACTCCTCGCCCTGCGCCGCCTCCCCGCCTCCACCTTCGCGATCATGATGAGCCTCGAACCGGCCGTCGCCGCGATCGCCGGTTTCCTCGTCCTCAGCCAGACCCTCACCCTGACGGAGTCCCTCGCGATCGGCCTGGTCATCGCGGCGAGCATGGGCGCGGTACGGACGCAGGTCGGGCGGGGGAAGGCCCGGAACGTCGCTTGAGTTGTCACACGAAACCGGCGCCTGCGACGTGTCGGGGCGGCTTCCGCGCCGCTTGACAGGCCGCAGGCCTCGATAGGGGCGCGGGGCAGAACCACCCCTCCCGCGGAGCGCCCCGCTGGGAAAAATTTCCAAGCATGCTTGCTTGTTTTTCCTGCGGCTGCCATGCTCCGGAACACACCACGCCCGTACTCGACGACCTGCGCGAGGAGAGCGACGAACTCGACCGGATCGTAAGGGAGTTGAGCGAGGAGGAGTGGGCGCGTGCGACGCCCGCGCCCGGCTGGAGCGTCGCCCACCAGATCGCACACCTCGCCTGGACCGACCGGGCCGCGCAGCTCGCGGTGCACGACCCGGAGGCCTTCGCGACGGAGGTGCAGAAGGCCTTCGGCTCCTCGGACACCTTCGTGGACGAGGGAGCCGAGGAGGACGCCGGACTCCCGCCCGCCGAGCTCCTGGCCCGCTGGCGGCAGAGCCGCGCGCTCCTCCAGGTCGCGCTGCGAGCGGCACCGCCAGGCGCGCGCTTCGCCTGGTTCGGGCCGCCGATGTCCACCGCCTCCATGGCCACCGGCCGGATCATGGAAACCTGGGCCCACGGGCAGGACATCGCCGACGCGCTCGGCCTCGCACGCACCCCCACCAACCGGCTCCGCCACGTCGTACGCATCGGCGTCCGGGCCCGCGATTTCGCCTTCTCCGTACGGGGGTTGAGCGCGCCGCAAGACGAGTTCCGCGTCGAGCTCGCGGCGCCCTCGGGGGACGACGTCTGGACGTACGGCCCCGAGGACGCACCCCAGCGCGTCACCGGACCCGCGCTCGACTTCTGCCTGCTGGTCACCCGGCGGGCCCACCGCACCGACCTCGACGTGCAGGCCGAAGGGCCGGACGCCGACCGGTGGCTGGACATCGCCCAGGCCTTCGCGGGACCGCCGGGCGCGGGACGCGAGCCGAAGGGGGCCACCGGGTGAGCCCGGAAGGGATCGCGGAAACGAGCCCGAAAAAGGCCCCGCCCCTCCGCATCGGCAACGCCTCCGGCTTCTACGGCGACCGCTTCGACGCGATGCGCGAGATGCTCACCGGCGGCCCCCTGGACGTCCTCACCGGCGACTACCTCGCCGAACTCACCATGCTCATCCTGGGCCGGGATCGCCAGAAAGACCCCCGCGCCGGATACGCCCGCACCTTCCTGCGCCAGCTGGAGGAGTGCCTCGGGCTCGCACACGAGCGAGGCGTACGCATCGTCGCCAACGCCGGTGGCCTCAACCCGGCCGGACTCGCCGACGCCGTAAGGGAGTTGGCCGGGCGTCTCGGCATCCCGTGCCGCGTCGCCCACGTCGAGGGCGACGACCTCACCGCAGCCCACCCGGGCAGCCTCGCCGCGCACGCCTACCTCGGTGGCTTCGGTATCGCCGCCTGTCTGCGCGCGGGCGCGGACATCGTCGTCACCGGCCGCGTCACCGACGCCGCGCTGGTCACCGGGCCCGCCGCCGCCCACTTCGGCTGGCGGCAGGACGACCATGACCGGCTCGCGGGCGCCGTCGTCGCAGGGCACATCCTGGAGTGCGGAACCCAGGCCACCGGCGGCAACTACGCCCACTTCACCGACCACCCCCGGAGCACCTTCCTCCACCCCGGCTTCCCGCTCGCCGAACTCCACGAGGACGGCTCCAGCGTCATCACCAAGCACGACGGCACCGGCGGCGTCGTGGACATCGGCACGGTCACCGCGCAGCTCCTGTACGAGACGGGCGCCGTCCGGTACGCGGGACCGGATGTCACCGCCCGGCTCGACTCCGTACGGCTCACTCAGGAGGGCCCGGATCGCGTACGCGTCGACGTCGTACGCGGCGAGCCCCCGCCGCCCACCCTCAAAGTCGGCCTCAACCGGCTCGGCGGCTTCCGCAACGAAGTCGTCTTCGTCCTCACCGGACTGGAGAACGAGCAGAAGGCGGCCCTCGTACGGGACCAGATGGAAGCCGCGCTTGCGAACGCCAAGTCCCGCCCCAGCGACGTGACTTGGGAGCTGGCCCGCACCGACCGGACCGACGCCCCGACCGAGGAGACCGCGAGCGCGCTGCTCCGGCTCGTGGTGCGGGACGCCGATCCCGAGGTGGTGGGGCGCGCCCTGAGCGGGGCCGCGGTCGAGCTCGCGCTAGCCAGTTACCCGGGATTCCACGTCACGGCGCCACCCGGGAAGGGCAGCCCGTACGGGGTGTTCGAGGCCGCGTACGTCGAGCAGGGCGCCGTCCCGCACACGGCCGTGCTGCCCGACGGCAGCCGCGTACGCATCGATCCGCCGGCCCGGACGCGCGCGCTCGCGGACCTGGACGAACAGCCGGTGCTGCCCGAGCCGCTGCCCGACGGCCGGGTGCGACGGGCGCCGCTCGGGTGCGTCGTCGGCGCCCGTAGCGGCGACAAGGGCGGCGACGCGAACGTCGGCCTCTGGGCGCCCACGCACGACGCGTGGCGCTGGCTCGCGCACACCCTCACCGTCGACCGCTTCCGCGAACTCCTCCCGGAAACCGCCGGCTTGACGGTCGTACGGCACGTACTGCCCAACCTCCGCGCCCTGAACTTCGTCGTCGAGGGACTCCTCGGCGAGGGCGTCGCCTCGCAAGCTCGCTTCGACCCGCAGGCCAAGGCCTTCGGCGAATGGCTCCGCTCCCGTCACCTGGACATCCCGGAGGTACTGCTGTGACCGTCCTGGCGACCGCGCTCGACACCACAGGCCCCGACTACACGGCCCACCGCGAAGCCATGCTCGCCAAGCTCGCCGACCTCGACGCCGAGCACGCGAAGGCCCTCGCGGGCGGCGGCGAGAAGTACGTCACCCGGCACCGCGAACGCGGCAAGCTGCTCGCCCGCGAACGCATCGAGCTGCTCCTCGACCCGGACACGCCGTTCCTGGAACTCAGCCCACTCGCGGGGTGGGGGAGCGAGTACACCGTCGGCGCCTCGCTCGTCACCGGGATCGGCGTCGTCGAGGGCGTGGAGTGCCTGATCACCGCGAACGACCCGACCGTACGCGGCGGAGCCAGCAACCCCTGGAGCCTGAAAAAGGCGCTGCGGGCCAACGACATCGCCCTCGCCAACCGGCTGCCGTGCATCAGCCTGGTCGAGTCCGGTGGCGCCGATCTGCCCTCCCAGAAGGAAATCTTCATCCCTGGGGGCGCGATTTTCCGCGACCTCACCCGGCTGTCCGCCGCCGGGATCCCGACCGTGGCGGTCGTCTTCGGCAACTCGACTGCCGGAGGCGCGTACATCCCCGGTATGTCCGACCACGTGATCATGGTCAAGGAGCGGGCGAAGGTGTTCCTCGGCGGGCCGCCCCTGGTGAAGATGGCCACCGGCGAGGAGAGCGACGACGAGTCCCTGGGCGGCGCCGAGATGCACGCGCGCGTGTCGGGTCTCGCGGACCACTTCGCGGTCGACGAGCCGGACGCGCTCCGCCAGGCACGCCGGGTGATCGCCCGCCTCAACCACCGCAAGGCGTACGGCGATCCTGGGCCCGCCGCGCCCCCCAAGTACGACGCGGACGAGCTCCTGGGCATCGTCCCTGGAGACCTGAAGGTGCCCTTCGACCCGCGCGAGGTCATCGCCCGTATCGTCGACGGCTCCGACTTCGACGCGTTCAAGCCGCTCTACGGGACGAGCCTCACCACCGGGTGGGCCACGCTCCACGGCTATCCGGTGGGTGTGCTGGCCAACGCGCAAGGGGTGCTGTTCAGCGAGGAGTCCCAGAAGGCGGCCCAGTTCATCCAGCTCGCCAACCAGCGCGACATTCCGCTGCTGTTCCTGCACAACACCACCGGCTACATGGTCGGCAAGGAGTACGAACAGGGCGGCATCATCAAGCACGGCGCGATGATGATCAACGCGGTGTCCAACTCGACGGTGCCGCACCTCTCCGTGCTCATGGGGGCCTCGTACGGGGCCGGTCACTACGGGATGTGCGGGCGGGCGTACGACCCGCGTTTCCTGTTCGCCTGGCCCAGCGCCAAGTCGGCCGTCATGGGGCCTCAGCAGCTCGCGGGTGTCCTGTCGATCGTGGCCCGGCAGTCGGCCGCCGCCAAGGGGCAGCCGTACGACGAGGAGGGCGACGCGGCGCTGCGTGCCATGGTGGAGCAGCAGATCGAAGCCGAGTCCCTGCCGATGTTCCTGTCCGGGCGGCTGTACGACGACGGGGTCATCGACCCGCGCGACACCCGCACCGTCCTCGGCCTGTGCCTGTCCGCGATCCACACGGCGCCCTATGAGGGCGTACGCGGTGGCTTCGGCGTCTTCCGGATGTGAGGGAGGGAATCGCGTGATTTCCCGTGTGCTGGTCGCCAATCGGGGCGAGATCGCCTGCCGCGTCTTCCGCACCTGCCGTGAGTTGGGAATCCAAACGGTCGCCGTGTACTCGGACGCCGACGAAAACGCCCTCCACGCGCGCGTGGCCGACGCGGCCGTACGGCTGCCCGGTGCGGCGCCATCGGATACGTACCTCCGCGGCGAACTGATCGTGAAGGCTGCCCTGAACGCGGGCGCGGACGCCGTGCACCCCGGCTACGGCTTCCTCTCCGAGAACGCCGACTTCGCCCGAGCCGTCCTCGACGCGGGCCTCGTCTGGATCGGCCCACCGCCCGAGGCGATCGAGGCGATGGCCTCCAAAACGCGCGCCAAGGAGCTGATGGGGCTCGTCTCGCTGACCGACGCCAAGGACGTCAAGGAGGACGACCTGCCCGTCCTGGTGAAGGCCGCCGCGGGCGGAGGCGGGCGCGGCATGCGTGTCGTGCGCCGACTGGCCGATCTGGGAGACGAGTTGGCGGCAGCGCGGGCCGAGGCCCTGAGCGCCTTCGGAGACGGCGAGGTCTTCGTCGAGCCCTACGTGGAGGGCGGTCGGCATGTCGAGGTGCAGATCCTGGCCGACACGCACGGCACGGTATGGCCGCTCGGCACCCGCGACTGCTCCCTCCAGCGCCGCCACCAGAAGGTGATCGAGGAGGCTCCGGCCCCAGGTTTGACATCCGAACTGACCGACTCCTTGCACGCGATGGCCGTACGAGCGGCCCGTGCCGTCGATTACGTGGGCGCGGGCACGGTGGAATTCCTCGTAGCCGACGGCAAGGCGCACTTCCTGGAAATGAACACCCGGCTGCAGGTCGAGCACCCCGTCACGGAGGCGGTGTTCGGCATCGACCTCGTGGCCCTCCAGCTCCGGATCGCCGAGGGCGCCGCCCTGGACGACAGCCCGCCACTCCCGTCCGGCCACGCGATCGAGGCCCGCCTGTACGCCGAGGACGCGGCGAACGGCTGGACCCCACAGACCGGCACCCTGCACCGCCTCACCCTCCCCGGCATCCGCCTGGACACGGGCTACGAGGACGGCGACACGATCGGCGTCCACTACGACCCGATGCTCGCCAAAGCCGTCGCACACGCCCCCACGCGCGCGGAGGCCCTGCGCAAGCTGGCGGGCGCCCTGGAGAGGGCGACGATCCACGGCCCGGTCACCAACAGAGACCTCCTCGTACGCTCGCTCAGGCACCCGGAGTTCACGTCGGGCCGCATGGACACGGGCTTCTACGACCGGCACCTGGGCGAACTGACCGAGCCCGCATGCGACCCACTCGCCCACCCGTCTCCCACCACCGCCCTCAACGGAGTCGCTGCGCGACCACCTCTAGTTGCCTTGGCCGCCGCCCTCGCCGATGCGCAAGGCCGCTCCCGCTTCGGCGGCTGGCGCAACCTGCCGTCACAGCCGCAGACCAAGCGCTACCTGATGGACGGCACCGAGCACGAGGTCCGCTACCACCACACCCGCGACGGCCTGACCGCCGACGGGGCACGCGTCCTGTACACGGCTGCCGACCTGGTCGTACTCGAAGTGGCCGGCGTACGACGGAACTTCGAGGTCAGCCGCTACGGCGACGAGATGTACGTGAACACCACCGCCCTCAGGGCCCTGCCCCGCTTCCCCGACCCCACGGCCCAGCAGGAGCCAGGCTCCCTGCTGGCACCGATGCCGGGAACGGTCGTACGGGTCGCGGAGGGGCTGGCCGAGGGGTCCTTTGTGCGGGCAGGGGAGCCCCTCATCTGGCTGGAGGCGATGAAGATGGAGCACAAGATCTCGGCCCCGGTCTCGGGCACGCTGAGCGCCCTGCACGCGTCGCCAGGCCAGCAGGTAGAGCCCGGCACCTTGCTAGCGGTGGTCCAGGACAACGAACCCCCTTCCCCCTGAGGAGCCCCATGTCCCCCGTCGTGGAAACCGAAGAACACGCAGCCCTCCGAGCAGCAGTCGCAGCCCTGGGCAAACGCCACGGCCGCAACCACACCCCCGAAGACCTCTGGTCCGAGACAGCCAAACTCGGCTACCTAGGAGTCAACCTTCCCGAGGAATACGGCGGCGGAGGCGGCGGCATATCCGAACTCTCCATAGTCCTGGAGGAGTTGGGAGCCGCAGGCTGCCCCCTCCTCATGATGATCGTGTCGCCGGCGATCTGCGGCACGGTGATCGCCCGCTTCGGCACAACAGAGCAGAAGCAGGAATGGCTACCAGGCCTCGCAGACGGCACCCGCCTCATGGCCTTCGGCATCACCGAACCGGACGCCGGCTCCAACAGCCACCGCCTCACCACCACAGCCCGCCGGGACGGCAACGGCACCGACTGGCGCCTCACCGGCCGCAAAGTCTTCATCTCCGGAGTGGACAAGGCCGACGCCACCCTCATCGTCGGCCGCACGGAGGACGCACGCACCGGCAGGCTCAAGCCCTGCCTGTTCATCGTCCCGCGCGAAGCGGCCGGCTTCGAGCACCGCCGCATCGACATGGAACTCCACACCACGGAGTACCAGTTCGAGCTCACCCTCGACGACGTACGACTGCCCGCGGACGCCCTCGTCGGCGACGAGGACGCCGGCCTGCTTCAGCTCTTCGCCGGGCTCAACCCGGAGCGCATCATGACCGCCGCGTTCGCGATCGGCATGGGCCGCTACGCGCTCTCCAGGGCGATCGAATACGCCCGCGAGCGCACCGTATGGAAGGAACCCATCGGCGCCCACCAGGCCATCGCGCACCCCCTCGCCCAGGCGCACATCGACCTCGAACTCGCCCGCCTGATGATGCAGAAGGCCGCCGCCCTGTACGACGCGGGCGACGACACCGCCGCCGGGGAGGCCGCCAACATGGCGAAATACGCGGCAGGCGAGGCCTGCGTGAAAGCCGTCGACCAGGCCGTGCACACCCTCGGCGGCAACGGCCTGACCAGCGAGTTCGGCCTCGCCTCACTCATCACGGCGTCCCGCGTGGCCCGGATCGCCCCCGTCAGCCGGGAGATGATCCTCAACTACGTCTCCCACCAGACCCTGGGCCTGCCCAAGTCGTACTGACCAGCACCCGCTGTGACAGGTACGCGAGGAGGAACCATGTTCCGCAGCGAACCGAGGGAGTACGCATGACCCTGGTGCGCCGGTCGCACGAGCGCGGCATCACCACCCTCACCCTCGACTCACCGGCCAACCGCAACGCCCTGTCCATCGCCCTCGTGGCCGAACTGGCGGACGCGCTGAAACAGTGCGGCAAGGACGGCGACGTACGCGCCGTCGTCCTCACTCACACCGGGAACACGTTCTGCGCGGGCGCCGACCTTCGCCATCCCCCGCAGCCGATGACGCTGGTCCGGCTGCTGAGGCAGATCATCGAGCTGCGCAAACCCGTCGTGGCCCGGACCACCGGGCACGTACGGGCGGGCGGCCTCGGCCTGCTCGGCGCCTGCGACATCGCGGTCGCCTCCGCCGAGGCCACCTTCGCCTTCACGGAGGTACGCATCGGCGTCGCGCCCGCCGTCATCTCGCTGCCGCTCCTGCCCCGCACCGACCCGCGCGCCCTCAGCCGTTACTGCCTCACCGGCGAGGACTTCGGATCGGCCGAAGCGGCACGCATCGGCCTGCTGACGGCGGCCGGCGGCGACGTCGACGAGGTGCTCGAACCCATCCTCGACGGCCTGCGCAGAGCCTCCCCCCAAGGCCTGCGGGAGACGAAGCGGCTGCTCACGGCTAAGGTGCTGAAGTCCTTCCACCAGGACGCCGGCGAGCTGGCCGGGCTCTCGGCCCGCCTGTTCGCCTCCGCCGACGCCCGCGAGGGCATAACGTCCCTCCTCGAACGACGGGATCCCCCATGGGTGCTGTGAACGCCGGGCTCGCGGACCCCAAGCAGGACCGCGCCCCGAAGCAGGACCGCAGCCGCGCCACCCGGCAGCGGCTGCTGGAAGCCGCCGTGGCCTGCCTCGCCGAACACGGCTGGGCGGGCTCCACGGTCTCCGTCGTCGCCGAATGCGCAGGGGTCTCCCGCGGCGCCGCCCAGCACCACTTCCCGACCCGCGAAGACCTCTTCACGGCAGCCGTCGAGTACGTCGCCGAACAGCGCTCCACCGCCCTGCGCGACCTCTTCCCCGACGGCCCCACGGACCGCCGCGCCGTCGTCCGCGCCCTGGTCGACCTCTACACGGGCCCACTCTTCCGCGCAGCCCTCCACCTCTGGGTCGCCGCCTCCAACGAAGTCCAACTCCGCCCGCGCGTCACGGAGCTGGAGGCCCGCGTAGGCCGCGAGACCCACCACATCGCCGTGGAGGTTCTGGGCGCGGACGAATCCCGCCCCGGCGTCCGCGAAACCGTCCAGGGCTTCCTCGACATGGCCCGAGGCCTCGGCCTCGCCAACCTGCTCACGGACGACGCGACGAGGCGGGAACGGATCGTCGCACAGTGGGCGGAGATCCTGGACGACGTACTGGACTGACCGACCGCGGACGGGACGGGACGGTATCGACCGGTCACGGACTGAGTCGCCTGCTCAGGGACTGAGCCGCTCCACCCGCCACCCGCCCCCGGGCGTCGCGACATACCGCAGCCGGTCGTGCAGCCGGTTCTCCCGCCCCTGCCAGAACTCGACCGCCTGCGGCTCGACACGGAAGCCGCCCCAGTTCGGCGGCACCGGAACCTGCTCGCCCTCCGGGTAACGCGCCGCCAACTCCGCGTACGCCACGTCGAGTTCGACCCGTGAGGCGACCACCGTGGACTGCGCGCTAGCCCATGCGCCGAGCTGGGAGCCGTGCGGGCGGGTCCGGAAGTACGCGGCCGTCTCGTCACGCCCCGTACGCCGTGCGACACCGCTGACGACGACTTGGCGGGCCAGCGCGTGCCACGGGAACAGCAGCGAGACGTACGCGTTCTCCGCCAGGTCGCGCGCTTTACGGGACTCGTAGTTCGTGTAGAAGACGAAACCCCGCTCGTCGAACTGCTTCAGCAGCACCGTCCGCGAACTCGGCCGGCCCGCCGCGTCCACCGTGGACACGACCATGGCATTCGGCTCGTACACCGCGCCCTGCCCCGCGCCCTGCCCCGCGGCCTTCGCCGCCTGCCGGAACCAGCGCGCGAACTGCTCCACCGGGTGCTCGGCCAGCTCGGTCTCGTCGAGTCCTTCGGCCCGGTACTGCTTGCGCATCAAGGCCGGGTCGAGGACGGGGTCATGGTCATGGTCGGTCACGCGGTCATCTTGCCGTATCCCGATCGCCCCAAACAGCGAGGTTCCTGCCGGGCGTGTGCTTCATCACACGTGGCACTGAGTGCCGCGAACTCTCCCCAAAGGTGGCACCGAGGGATATCGTCCTGTGGTCGAAACGGGTGACAGCCCGCCGTAGCGGGCATCACCCGGGTAGCACGTACGTACGGACCGCGAGTCCAGCCGCGACCGCGGAACCGCACGTCGGCACCCGCCCAGCATGAACGTACGCACAAGCCGCAAAGCAACACCTGCACCGCAAACCCCAAACGCAACCCCCACAACGCACCCATCCGTCGCCCACATCATGAGGAGCCGCCTGATGTCCGACTTCGTACCCGGACTCGAGGGAGTCATCGCTTTCGAGACGGAGATCGCCGAACCGGACAAGGAAGGCGGCGCCCTGCGATACCGGGGCGTCGACATCGAGGACCTGGTCGGCCACGTCTCCTTCGGCAACGTCTGGGGCCTCCTCGTCGACGGCGCCTTCAACCCCGGCCTGCCGCCCGCCGAGCCCTTCCCGATCCCCGTCCACTCCGGCGACATCCGCGTGGACGTCCAGTCGGCACTCGCCATGCTGGCCCCGGTCTGGGGCCTGAAACCCCTGCTGGACATCGACGAACAGCAGGCCCGCGAGGACCTCGCCCGCGCCGCCGTCATGGCCCTGTCCTACGTCGCCCAGTCCGCCCGCGGCCCGGGCCTGCCCATGGTCCCGCAGAGCGAGATCGACAAGGCCCAGTCCGTCGTCGAACGCTTCATGATCCGCTGGCGCGGCGAACCCGACCCCAAGCACGTCGCCGCGGTCGACGCGTACTGGACGTCGGCGGCCGAGCACGGCATGAACGCCTCCACCTTCACCGCCCGCGTCATCGCCTCCACCGGCGCAGACGTGGCAGCGGCCCTCTCGGGCGCGGTCGGCGCCATGTCCGGCCCCCTCCACGGCGGCGCCCCCTCCCGCGTACTCGGCATGATCGAAGAGATCGAACGCACCGGGGACGCCGAAGCCTACGTACGCCAGGCCCTCGACAAGGGCGAACGCCTCATGGGCTTCGGCCACCGCGTCTACCGCGCCGAAGACCCCCGAGCCCGAGTCCTCCGCCGCACCGCCCGCGAACTCGGCGCCCCCCGCTTCGAAATCGCCGAAGCCCTCGAAAAGGCCGCCCTCGCGGAACTCCACGCCCGCCGCCCCGACCGAGTCCTGGCGACGAACGTCGAGTTCTGGGCCGCCATCATCCTCGACTTCGCCGAGGTCCCGGCCCACATGTTCACCTCGATGTTCACCTGCGCCCGCACGGCCGGCTGGTCAGCCCACATCCTGGAACAAAAGCGCACGGGCCGCCTCGTACGGCCGTCGGCCCGCTACGTGGGTCCCGGCACGCGCGACCCGCGCGAAATCGAGGGCTACGGGGACATCGCCCACTGAGCGCACGCGTACCTGGAGCGCTGGAACGCAGACGACCCGCGAGCTCTGGTCCCCTCCGAGGAGGGAGCCGGCCGGACTTACCGGCGAGCTCGCGGGTCGGGTGACTGCTTGAGATTGGGCCGGCTGCGCGTGTCTAACCCGCGCTGGTCCGGCACCGCACTGGATGTGGTGACGGGCCGCTAGCCCGCAGCCACCTCGCTTGTCCGGGTTTCATTCATGTACCCGATCACCTCCTTTCGGCGTGGGGCACACATTAGGAACCGCTCGGACTTCGTTCAACCGGTTTTTGGGTACGCCACGAATCTGCGGACTCCGGGAGGCGGGCAGCGCATGCGCGTGGTGACGTGGAATCTGTGGTGGCGGTTCGGGCCGTGGGAGCGGCGGCGGAAGGCGATCTTGGCGGTGCTGCGGGACTTGCGGCCGGATGTGGTCGGGCTGCAGGAGGTGTGGGCCTGCGGCGGGGAGAACCTGGCGGAGTGGCTGGCGGACGAGTTGGGGCTGCACTGGACGTGGGCCGCTTCGGAGGCCCCGGAGTCGTGGCAGCGGAGGCTCGGGGACTCGACGGTCGACTTGGGCAATGCCGTGCTCAGCCGGTGGCCCGTCGTGGACCGGGCGGTGGCGCGGTTACCGAAGCCTGACGGGGAGGACGACGGGCGGCTGGCGCTGTATACGCGTCTGGACGCGCCGGGCCATCCGGTGCCGTTCTTCACGACGCACCTGACCTCCCTCACTCACGCTTCAGCAGTGCGGTGCGAACAGGTCCGTGTTCTCGCCGGCTTCGTCGCGGATCATCGTCACGGGACCGCGTTTCCACCGGTCGTCACCGGCGATTTCAACGCCTGGCCCGACTCGGACGAAATCCGGCTGTTCGGCGGCTACAAAACGGCACCGGCCGTCCCCGGTCAGGTGTTCCTCGACGCCTGGGAGTACGCGGCTCCAGGGGCCCCGGCGGCCACTTGGGTCGCGGCCAATCCCTACATCAAGCCCGGCAATCCCGACGTCCGCCTCGACTACATCCACGTCGGACCGCCGGGCCCGAACGGCCTCGGCCACGTCCGCTCGGTGCACCGCGCGGGCGACGGCCCCGTCGACGGCGTATGGCCGTCCGACCACGCGGCGGTCGTCGCGGACTTGGCGGCGGTCCCGGCCGGCTGACCGGCACAGGGCTTGCGGGACCTGTGAGGTGCATTTCCGGCGTGCAACGATTTTCTTCAATCTTGTGGGAACCCGGTGTGTGCTGCGTCACGTTCGAGTTGAATGATTCCTAGTGAGTGATTCGCAGTGAGGGAACTGACGCGCGGGCGAGCCGCGCAGGACACGCCGACACGGCCTGCAGGGGGTGCCAGGTGAGTGCTTCCCGGCGTAGTGGGACCACGGACGAGCTGGGGCCGCAGGAGCCCGAGCGGGACGGGTCCGATCTGCTTGCCGCTTTGCTGGATGGGATGGACGCGGCGTTGTGCGCTTTTGACGCCGACGGTGTCGTGACCCATTGGAACCGTGAGGCGGAGCGGATTCTCGGGTGGAGCGCGGAGGAAGCGGTCGGGCGGCGCGGGTTCGCCGGGTGGGCCGTGCGGACCGCGGACGCCGAGGAGGTCGAGAGCCGGCTGATGTCGGCGATGCACGCCCCGGGCCGGCAGGTGCACGAGTTCGCGCTGCTCACCAAGGACGGCGGACGGGTCCTCGTACGCACCCAGTCCGCGGCCGTGCGCGGGCCGAACGGGAAGCCCGCAGGGGTCTACTGCGCCTTCAGTGAGGTGCACGCACAGATTGATCTGGAGCGGTCGATCGCCCTGAGCGAGGCGCTGCTCGAGGACGCGTCATGGGGCGTCGTACTCGTCGACGCCGATCTGCGGCCTGCCGTGGTCAACGCGCACGCGGCTCGTGCGCTCGGCATAGGGCGTACGGCCGTACTGGGGCGCCCGCTGGGCGAGTTGCTCGCGCAGGGGGTCGAGGAGCTGGAGAGCGCGCTCACGCATGTGCTCGCCGAGGGGGCGCCGCCCGCGCCCGCCGAGATGTGGGTGACCGTGCGCACGCCGGAGGGCGAGAAGCGGCGGTGCTGGCGGAGCGGCTTCCTGCGGCTGTCCTCGCCGCTCGCGGAAGAGCCCGTACCCCTTGGTGTCGGCTGGCTCTTCCAGGATGTGACCGAGAGCAAGCAGAGCGAGCAGGAGGCCTCGCAGCTGCGGTTCCGGGCCAACCAGCTGCACCGCGCCGCGCGCGCGGCGGCCGAGTGCGAGGAGCCGGCCGAGGCCGCGGTCGTCCACCTGGACTTCTCGCTGGCCGGGTTCGCCGACCACGCGCTGATCGACCGGGTCGCGGGCGGCTCCGTACGGGACGGCGAGGAGCCGGTACGTCTCGTACGGGCCGCTGCCACGCCCTCGGGCGCTCCCGGCCCGAGCCTGCCCGCCGACGGGCGCGCCGGGCTGCCCGCGCGGTACGCCGAAGGGCATCCCGCCTTCCAGTGCGTGGAGCGGATCGGTTCCGTACGGGCCAGTGCGGGCGCGTCGGATCCCGAGCAGATCCGTGAGTGGGCCGTGGCCCGGCAGTGGCCGGCCGACGCGGTGCACGCTCTGTGCGCGGTGCTGCGCAGCAGGGGCCGGACCCTGGGCGTCGTGACGTTCCTGAGGGGCGCCAGCCGTACGCAGTTCGAGCGGACCGACGCGATGTACGCCGAGGATGTCGCGGTACGGATCGCCGCGCTGCTGGACCTGGCGGATGAGCACCTCGCGGAGGGGCGGGAGCGGGGCTGAGCCGCGCCGCCGACACCTCACCGCCGGTACCGGTTCACCGCAGATAGAAGATCCGCTTCACCGCAGATAGAAGATCCGCTTCACCGGAGATAGAAGATCCGGTCCGCGTACTCCTCGAAGACGCGGGCGTTCCATTCGTGGCCCCCGTCCACGTTCCCCGAGCGCAGGAGCGGGGGCTCGATGCCGCGGTCCGCGAGAGCGCCCGCGGTCGTGGCCATGACCGCCTGGAGGAGCGCCGACGTGACGACGCCGGAGGCGGGGGCGAAGGGGGCGGGGACGGTGTCGAGGGTGAGTTCCGCGTCGCCGACCGGGATCTTCGAGTCGAGGACGAGGTCGCAGTGGTCCTTCAGGTACGTACCCGAGGCGTGCCGGGACTTCGTCTCGGAGGCGTACGCGACCGACGTGATCCCGATGACCTTGAGGCCCAGGGCGCGGGCGTGCATGGCCATCTCGATGGGCAGGGCGTTGCGTCCGGAGAGGGAGATGATCACGAGGAGGTCTCCCGCACGGGCGGGGCTGGAGTCGAGGACGGCGGTGGCGAGGCCTTCGACGCGTTCCAGGGCGGAGCCGAGTGTGGCCGGTACGACGTCCACGCCGACGGCGCCCGGTACGGCGAGCAGGTTCATGAGTGCGAGGCCGCCCGCCCGGTAGACGATCTCCTGCGCGGCGAGCGAGGAGTGTCCGGCGCCGAAGGCGAACAGCCGTCCCTCGGCGGCGACCGTGTCGGCGATCAGCGTCCCGGCGGCCGCGATGCCCTCGGCCTCCTCGTCCCGCAACCGCTCCAGCAGCCCGATCGCGGCGTCGAAGAACCGCCCGCCCAGCTCGCTCCCACTGATCGTCACCGGCGAAGCCCCTTCGAAGTCGCGTCGCTGAGCGCGCGCCGGGGGAGCCACTGAACCGCCGCCCCGCCACGGCCGTACTCCCGGTCGTGCCGCGGATCACGTTGCGGTCTGGACCAGTGTGCTGTCAATACGGCGACTGGGGCGGGCGCGGAGGCAGTCTTCTACCCGCCGCGCAGACATCCGTAACCCTCTGCTTTCGCCCGCACGACACGGTTGTCAGCGGGATGAGTCAGAATTGACGTCAGGGCCAGCGCACACGCCGGTGAGCCACTCAGCCTCCGGCAGATCACATCGAGGGGCACGTATGTCCGGACTGATCGACACCACGGAGATGTATCTCCGCACCATCCTCGAGCTGGAGGAGGAAGGTGTGGTCCCCATGCGCGCCCGTATCGCCGAGCGGCTCGACCAGAGCGGGCCGACGGTCAGCCAGACGGTGGCGCGGATGGAGCGCGACGGCCTGGTGGCGGTCGCCAGCGACCGGCATCTGGAGCTCACGGACGAGGGCCGCCGGCTGGCCACGCGCGTGATGCGCAAGCACCGTCTCGCGGAGTGCCTGCTCGTCGACGTGATCGGTCTGGAGTGGGAGCAGGTACACGCCGAGGCCTGCCGCTGGGAGCACGTGATGAGTGAGGCGGTCGAGCGCCGCGTCCTGGAGCTGCTGCGCCACCCGACCGAGTCGCCGTACGGGAATCCGATCCCGGGCCTGGAGGAGCTGGGCGAGAAGGACGGCGCCGACCCGTTCCTGGACGAGGGCATGGTCTCGCTGGCCGACCTCGACCCCGGGACCGAAGGCAAGACGGTCGTCGTACGCCGCATCGGCGAGCCCATCCAGACGGACGCCCAGCTGATGTACACGCTGCGGCGGGCCGGTGTGCAGCCCGGTTCGGTGGTCAGCGTGACGGAGTCCGCGGGCGGCGTCCTGGTGGGCAGCGGCGGCGAGGCGGCCGAGCTGGAGGCGGACACCGCTTCACATGTTTTCGTAGCGAAGCGCTGACGGCGAGTGATCGGGCGGGTTAGGGTTCCAACCTCCTCGCAGGGTCGGCCGAAGGGGCGACTCCGGCGTGGGGAGGTTGCCCTGGGCGTCGATCGGCGGGGGGTGGGGGCCCGTCGGTTCACTCCTGCCACAGTGCTGGCCGGACGCACCACTCTCATCGAAGCCATCGATGACCCGACCTGACACGCACGCCAACTCGCCTTTCTTTGCGGGCAGTTGACTGTTCCTGAACGCAGCGCATTCACGGGTTGCGTGTAAGTCTGTCTCTGGGAGGAGGGGGAGGCATATGCGCCACGGAATGTTCGAGGGCCCCGGCGCCCTGCGGCGCCGGGGCCTGACCTCCCCTGTGCTGACCCGGAGCCCCGAGCTCCCAGGGTCATCCCCTGCGGACCGATTTCCCCGAGCGGCCCGCCTCCCGCAGAAGATCTCCCCTCGGCAGCGGCGATCAATCCCTGAACGAGGTCACTCAAACGAGGGGTGTTAGCGTGCATGGAGCGCATTTTCGAACGCGTATTCGATAGCGTGGTGACGGAACCACCGCACGGGACGCAGGAACAAGCAACGCGCACAACCAGCGAGCACCAGCACCAGGAGCAGCGGAACGACGAGCCAGTACGGGAGCGGCGGCCGACTCGTGTGGGACGAGGAAGCCGAGTGGATCAAGGGGGGTGCCAACGTATGGTGCGGCGCATCGACGTGACCGGAGCAGGCGGCGTAAGCCTCGCCGCCTGGGAGTTCGCCGATCCTCCCAAGACCGGGGAGGTCGACCGGACGCCGGGCGTGCTGTTACTGCACGGCCTGATGGGCCGTGCCTCACACTGGGCGTCCACCGCCCGCTGGCTCTCCGAGCGGCATCGCGCCGTCGCCCTCGACCAGCGCGGCCACGGCCAGAGCGACAAGCCCCCCGAGGGTCCGTACACACGTGAGGCATACGTCGACGACGCCGAGGCCGCGCTCGAACAGCTCGGTCTCGCCCCGGCCGTCCTCATCGGCCACTCCATGGGCGCACTGACCGCCTGGCAGCTCGCCGCGAAGCGCCCCGACCTCGTCCGCGGCCTGATCATCTGCGACATGCGGGCCTCCGCACTCGGCGCGGCCTCACAGCGCGAATGGGAGGCGTGGTTCAAGTCCTGGCCCGTCCCCTTCGCCACCCTCGCCGACGTCCGCAAGTGGTTCGGCGAGGACGACCCCTGGGTGGAGCGCCCCAACCCCTCCCGCGGCGAGTTCTACGCCGAAGTCATGGCCGAGTCCGACGACGGCTGGCGCCCCGTCTTCGACCCCGCCCAGATGCTCAAGTCCCGCGAGACCTGGGTCTACGACGCACACTGGGAGGAACTGGCCCAGGTCCGCTGCCCCGCCCTCGTCGTCCGCGGCCTCGACGGCGAACTTGGCCGCGCCGAGTCCCAGGAGATGGTCCGCGTCCTCCCCCACGGCCAGTACGCGGAGGTCGCCGACGCCGGGCACCTTGTGCACTACGACCAGCCGGACGCTTGGCGAGCGGCGATCGAGCCGTTTTTGGACGGCGTGCTCACCGGGTGAGACGACGGGGGCTCAGGGGTGAGACCTCGGGCTCACCCCTGGACCGTCCCTGCATCACCGATGGACCGTCCCTGCCTCACCCCTGGCGCGCCCCTGCCTCACCCCTTGCTGACCGCCGCCAGAATCTCCGGCAGCCGCGCCGCCGTCCGCGGTGCGGAGAGTCGCAGCCCCAGCAGCGTGAGACCCGCGCCGTACGCGGTCCCCAGCGGCAGCAGCAGCCATGTCCAGTCCTCTCCGCCCGCCGACACATGCAGCCAGATCGTGAGCGCGATGACCGGCGCGCACAGCAGGGCCGCCGCGAGCATGCCGCCGAAGATGGAGATCCAGGCGATGCCCGCCTGACCGGGGGCGGCGTTCTTGTAGCCCTCCTGCGGGATCGAGTACGGGTAGCGCGCGGAGGACCAGGCGCCGGTGGCCAGCATCGCGCCGAGCAGTGCGAAGGACAGGCCCAGGGCTTCGGGCAGGGCGGGCCAGTCGCCGAGCATCGCCGTGGTCAGGACGGTCACGAATGTCGCGTACGGGAGTGTGATCAGCAGGAGCGCCAAGGCCCGGCCCCGCAGCTCGACATACGCGTCCCGCGTGGAGGAGATGGTCAGGGCGACCATCCAGAACGCGGACGTGTCCTGCCCGAACTGGTTGTACATCAGGACGCCGAGCATCCCGGCGGCGAAGCAGGCGAGGTAGATCGAGCCGGTGCCCTGCAGCGCGTTGAACACCGGCACGATCAGCCCGATCGCGAGGTAGGTCACCCACGCGGCCTTCGTCTTCGGATCGCGCCACACATACCGCAGGCTGCGCTCCATGACCGTGCCCGTGCGCCCGGCGGGCAGCAGCCGGGACAGGCCGGACGAGCGGCCCGCCGTGTCCCGTGTGGGCTCGGCGGCCTGCAGCGTGGAGCCGTCCGGCGAGGTCATCAGCCGCGTCAGGCTCCGCTGCCAGAGCGCCAGCAAGCCTGCCAAGGCCCCGGCGCTCAGGGCGAGTTGGGCGACTCCAGTGGCGTACGAACCCTCGTTCACCGAGTCCACAGCGCCGATCGCCGAGGCGGGCGGCACCCAGCGCAGCACCTCGGCCGCCGGGTCCAGCGTCGACAGGCCCGAGGAGCCGAGCTTCTGCGCCCCGAAGTTGACGAGCTGCGCGCCCACGGCGATGACCAGGCCGCTCAGTACGGCGAGATCGCGGCCCCTACGGCTGCTCAGCAGCCGGATGTTGGCCGCCGCGACGGCACGCGCGAGCGCCACACAGACCAGCAGCGCGAGGACGATCGCGACGACCCCGGTGACGTACGCGGCCATGCCGTGCGCCATCGCGATCACGGAACCGGCGAACATGCACAGCGTGAACAGCGGCCCGATCCCGACCAGCGAGGCCACCAGGAGGGCCCGCACGAGAGGGCGTGGGTGCAGCGGCAGCATCACCAGGCGGGTGGGGTCGAGGGTCTCGTCACCGCCGGGGAAGAACAGGGGCATCACGGCCCAGCCGAGCGCCAGGACGGCGGTGAGCAGCACGGTGACGCTCGCCGCGTGCGCATTGCCGCGCAGCGCGATCAGCCCGATGAGCTGGAGCGCGGCGAAGAGCAGGACGAAGACGATCGACGCGACGTACGCGGCCCGGCGCCCGGCCGACTGCCGCAGACCGTTGCGCAGCAGGGACAGCTTCAGGCGTACGACGACGGGGGTGACCGATTCGGCAGCGGTGACGGTGCTCATCGGGCGCCGCCGCCCAGCCAGTCGAGGTCGGAGCCGGTGTCGCGGCCGTTCGCCCCGACGAGTTCGAGGAACGCCTGCTGAAGGGAGCGTTCCGTGCCGCGCACTTCGGCGAGCGTGCCGTGGGCGCGGATGCGGCCCGCGGCCATCACGGCGACCCAGTCGCACAGCGACTCGACCAGCTCCATGACGTGGGAGGAGAAGACGACGGTGGCGCCGGAGGCGGTGTAACGCTCCAGGACGCCGCGGATCGTCTGCGCGGAGACGGGGTCGACGCCCTCGAACGGCTCGTCCAGGAAGAGGACTTCGGGGTTGTGGAGGAGGGCGGAGGCGAGGGCGATCTTCTTCCGCATCCCGGTCGAGTAGTCGACGACCAGCTTGTGCTGGGCGCCGGCCAGGTCGAGTACGTCCAGGAGCTGGGTGGCCCGCTTGTCGACCTCGGCACCGGGCAGCCCCCGCAACCGCCCGGTGTACGCGAGGAGTTCCCGCCCCGACAGCCGCTCGAACAGCCGCAGCCCCTCGGGCAGCACCCCGATACGGGCCTTGACCTGAGCCGGATCACGCCACACGTCATGCCCGACGACCTCGACGGACCCGTGGTCGGGCCGCAGCAGCCCGGTCACCATCGACAACGTCGTGGTCTTCCCGGCCCCATTAGGCCCGACCAGCCCGACAAACCGCCCCGCGGGCAACTCCAGATCAACCCCCGCAACGGCAACCTGCTCCCCGAACCGCTTCCACAACCCCTGCACGCGTACGGCGACTTGACCCGCCGTGGTTCCCTCGGTCATGGGGGGCACGATACGGGGCGGGGTCCCGTAAGCCGCCTACGCGCGGAGCGACCGCCGTACGTCCCGCCCACACGCGTAAGCGATCGGCGAGATCAACTCCTCCGCGTCGGGCAACCAACGGTTGGCGGGCGTGGGCCGACAGGCCCACTGAACCCGCCCGTGCGCCCCGAACCGCGTAGGCGGCGCAGCCACATACGCCCCCTCCTCGAGCACATCCAGATCCAGCGACGCAAGCGGCCACCCCAACTTCCGTACAAGATCGGGCACCTTCACACTCGCCCCCGGCAGCACGAAGAACTGCACCCGCCGATCCGGCGTACACGTCACCGGCCCCAGCGACAGCTCCATCCGCTTCATCCGGGCCAGCGCGAGAAACCCCGCGGTCTCCGGAACGGAAATCGCGTCGAACGTACGGCCCGTGGGCAGCAGAATCGACGCGGTCGGCTGCTTCGCCCAGAGCTGGCGCGCAACGGTCGCACTGCCCGTCGCCTGCGTCGGCCAGTCCTCCCGCGCCGGATGCGCGCCGGGTGCGCCGCAGGCGGGCTCGCCGCACGAGCAGCGCTGCACCCCGTCGACGGCTTCCAGCCAAGTGCCGGGAAACACGTCCCAGTGGCGCTCTTCGGCGTAGCGCACGGCGATGTCCTGCAGAGTCTCCCCGCGCTGCTTGGGGATCCGCGCGGTTTCGGTGCTCGTGATCGTCTCTTCCATGCTCAACTCAACTGCCTCACCTATTTGGCGTTACGGCCCCGGCGTGCGCGGTGGGGGAGCACCGTTTTCGCATGTGGGGCGCATGGATGCATGGGTGGGGGCGCGCACGGGCAACGACAGCGGGGGCTGGGTAGCCAGGTGTGGGGGACGGCACCAGCCATTACCCCGGCAATCCTCATATGTCCCGCATCTTCGGTATGTCGGCGGGGCATTGATCTTCGAGGCCGGAACTTTTCGCTCCTTTCACGGGAGCCGGAGGTTCGGCCGCTGAGGACACGTCTACTCGGTGCGTGGGCAGGCACCGCAGCCACAGGGGGTACGCCATGGCCGCAAGGCCGCTCGTCGCAAGGCAGCCGAACGAACGGCTGCAGGCGCTCATCCAGGAAGCGGGCTGCTCGAACGCCGGGCTGGCCCGCCGGGTCAACATGTGCGGCGCGGAACACGGTCTCGATCTGCGCTACGACAAAACGTCCGTAGCGCGCTGGTTGCGCGGTCAGCAGCCGCGCGGGCGGGCGCCGGCCATCATCGCCGAGGCGCTGGGCCGCAAGCTGGGCCGGACAGTCACGGTCGACGAGATCGGGATGGCGAACGGCAAGAACCTCGCCTCCGGGGTGGGCCTGCAGTTCTCGCCGACCGTCCTCGGCGCCATAGAGCAGGTCTGCGAGCTGTGGCGCAGCGATGTGGGGCGGCGGGACTTCCTGTCCGGTTCGTCCGTCGCCGCCTCCGCGCTCGTCGAGCCGAGCCGCGACTGGCTGATCTCCTCGCCGGACGCACAGGTGTCGCGCTCCGGGGGGCCGCGGGTCGGGTCGGCGGACGTGGCGGCCGTGAAGGCGATGACCCAGGCGCTGGTGGATCTGGACCACCAGTACGGCAGCGGGCATGTGCGCCCGGTGGTCGTGCACTACCTGAACAGCGTGGTCTCCGGGCTGCTGGCGGGTTCGTACCGGGAAGCCGTCGGGCGTGAACTGTTCGCGGCGGTCGCGCGGTTGACGGAGCTGGCGGGCTATATGGCCGTCGACACCGGACAGCCGGGGCTCGCGCAGCGCTACTACATCCAGGCGCTGCGGCTCGCGCAGGCGGCGGGGGACCGAGGATATGGCGGGTACGTTCTTGCCGCGTCCATGAGCCACCTGGCCGCGCAGCTCGGGAATCCGCGGGAGATCGCGCAGTTGGCGCGCGCGGCGCAGGAGGGGGCGCGCGGGCGGGTGACGCCGCGCGCGGAGGCGATGTTCCACGCCGCGGAGGCGCGCGGGCACGCGCTCATGGGTGACGCGCGGGCGGCCCAGGTGGCGTCGGGGCGGGCGGTCAACGCGATGGAGGCGGCCGACGACGCCTCCGGGGACGATCCGCGGTGGATCGCGCACTTCGACGAGGCATATCTGGCCGATGAGTTGGCGCATTGTCATCGGGACCTCGGGCAGGCGCAGGCGGCCGCGCGGTGCGCGGAGGAGTCCCTCGCCGGGCATCCTCAGTCGCGCGCCCGGCGCCGCGCGATCGGGTTCGTCCTGCTGGCCACCGCGCAGGTGCAGCAGCGTGACGTGGAACAGGCCTGCCATACGGGAATGAAGGCGGTCGAACTCCTCGACACGCTCCGCTCCAACCGTGGCGCCGAGTACCTGGAGGACTTCCAGCAGCGGCTGGCGCCGTACCAGGACGAGCCTGCGGTACGGGAGTTCGGGGCGCGGCTGGATCTGCAGGCCGCTGCGTAACAGGGCCATTAACAGCGTCCCGCGCGGCGATTCTGTTACACGTGCGCGGTGGGGCCAGAGTCACGTCCTGAGCTGCGTGGCATCGGATTGTGGGGACCCGGTAGCGTGAACCGACGATTCCGTAGGTCCCCCATTCGTAGGAGTCCCGGTGACGCAGAACGGACAGGGCGAGGAGCCCTCGCCGCGACCAGCGCGCGAAGGCATCGTGCTGCCGTCCGACGGCAGCGCCCCCCTCCTGCCGGGCACCCCACCGGACCACACGACACCGGCAGGCGGCCAGTCCTGGGACCAGCCCTGGGGCCCCGGCCGCCCACCGCAGACTCCACCGGGCCAGGACCAGGGCGGCCACACGGAGGGTTGGTCGGCCCCGGCACAGGACGGTCACGCACCGGCTCCGGGCTGGGGCACACCGCCCGACCCCACGTCGGGGTGGAACGGCGATCAGGGGTCGGGGTACGGGGCGCAGGGCTCCGCCCAGGGGGAAGGGTACGGAGTTCCGGGGTCCGGCCAGACGTCACAGTACGGAGCGCAGGGCTCGGCCCCGGCACCGCAGTACGGCGCGCAGGGACCCGACCAGGCGCCGCAGTACGGAGCGCAGGGCTCCGCCCCGGCACCGCAGTACGGGACGCAGAGCGCCGACGCCCCGCCCCAGTGGGGCACTCCGTCGGCACCGGGCGAAGGGGGCCACCAGCCCCCTCCGGCCGGCGCACCGGCTCCCCAGGCGGGGCAGTCGGCTGACACGGGAGGGCTCCCGCCGGAGGGCGCGACCCCGTCGCCACAGGGGGCGGAGGGGTACGGCGCACCGCAGCGGACGGACGGATTCGGGGCACCGCGGACGCCGGGTGGTTTCGCAGGGCAGCAGCCCGAGGCCGGATACGGCGCTTCGCAGGCGCCTGTTGGCCCCGGGGGTTCGCAGGCACCGGACGCGCACGGCACGCCGCAGGCCCATGGCCAGGCGGCGTCTCTGCCTCCGGCCGAGAACCCGGCAGCGCAGACGCCAGCCGGCCCGGCAGGGGTGCAGGCGCCGGGCGGCTACGTAGCCTCACCGGACTTCGCCGGCCAGTCGGCGCCGCCCGGATCCGGCGGGCACGGCGCCCCGCAAGGGCCTGCCGAGCCGTCCGCGTCACAGACGCCCGATGGCTACGGTGCCTCGCAGCCACAGCCGGGCCAGGCGCCGCCGCTTCCCTCGGCCCAGCATCCGGCACCGCAGGGGCCCGTCGGCTCCACCGCTCAGCAGGTGCCCGGCACCCCCGCAGGCTCCCCGGCACCAGCCGCGTACGACCCCTCGCAGGCCTCAGCCGGTCAAGCGGCACCCCTTCCCCCCGCCGAGCTCCCGGCGCGAGCGCAGGGCGGGCACTCGGCGCCCCTGCCCCCCGCAGCCGGTGCTGACGAAGGCGCCACCCAGTACCTGCCGCCGGTCGCATCCGGAGCGTCCGGGACGCCCGGTGATGAGGGCGTCACCCAGTACATCCCTCCGGTGAGCCCGGGTGCTCTGCCGCCGGAGGCCCCGGCAGCCTCCGATGCCGAGGCGACGCGGTTCCTCGGCCGGGTTCGGCAGGGTGGTCCGGGGCCGATGCCCGCCGTAGGCGCCACGGCCGCAGGGGCGGGCGCCGGACCCATGCCTCCGGCCGCCGACGCCGACCCGGACGCTCAGGCCACGCAGTACATTCCGCCGGTTCCCGCGCAGCCCGGCGGGGGAGGCGCGGCGTACGGCATACGGCCGGGTGCGCCGGGTGACCGGCAGCCGCCGGTCGAGTTCGACAACCTCTTCCGGGAGGCCTCGGACGGTCCGGACGCCACGCAGCAGTTGCCGCAGGTCGACCTGCCGGGGGCGCCCGGCGGACGGGCCGCCGCCCGGCGCGAGCGCGGATCGGCGGACAGCGGCCGCGGCCATGGCAACGGCAACCGCGGCAGCAGCCGGGGCCGCATCCCCCTGATCGCTGCCGTGGGCGTCGGCATCGCCGTGCTCGGCATCGGCGCCGGCGCCATGCTCAGCGACAGCGGAGGCGACGACGGCGGCGACAAGAACAAGACCGTGGCAGCCACCGCCCCCACCGCGGAGGAATCCGCGTCCGCCTCCGCCGACCCGGCCAAGGCACAGGCCGTGGCCCTCGACAAGCTCCTGGCGGACAGCAACGACAGCCGTGACGCGGTGATCAGGGCCGTATCCGCCGTACGGGGTTGCACCAACCTCGGCCAGGCCGCCACCGACCTGCGTAACGCCGCCGAGCAGCGCAACGGACTCGTCACCCGTCTCGCGGGCCTCTCCGTCGACAAACTGCCGAACCACGCCCAGCTGACCGCCGCGCTCAACAGCGCCTGGAAGGCCTCCGCCGCGGCGGACAACCACTACGCGGCCTGGGCCGACCAGGTCGCCGCCAAGAAGGGCTGCCCCAAGGGCAAGGCCCGCACCACACCCCAGACCCGGGCGGGCAACCGCGAATCCGGCACCGCAACCACCCAGAAGGCGAAGGCCGCTCCGCTGTGGAACGCCATCGCCCAGACCTACGGCTTGACGGAACGCCAGCCCACGCAGCTCTGACCTCCGGCGGTGGGGCGGGGGCGCCTACGGGGATGGTGGGTTCGATTCGCGGGCGACTGCGGGCCGCGCGAGCAACTACAACGCACCCGCACCCAAAAACGAACCCACCCGCTCAACCAGCGGAGCTACCCACGTTCTCGAGGATCCGCGACACATTCGTGAACCCCTTCCGAGCCGCCACCAGTTGCCCCTCCCGTACCACCTGGAAGGTCACGTTCGAGTTGATCACCCGCGGGAACCCGCTGGCCGCGATCAGATCCGAGAAGGCCCAGCTCAGCGTCGGCGTCAGCCCGCCCGTCTCGATCTTCAGGCCGTCGTCGAGCGCCCGCCGCACCGTGCGCGCGGACACCTCGCCTTCGTCCAGCGACTCGACGGTCTGCTTCAGGACCTCGTAGGCGATCCACGTGGTCTGCACGCCCGCGTCCGAGGCGTCGATCCGGTTGTCGCCGAAGGCTTCCTTCTGGATCACGTCGCGCATCGCGTCCCACCGCGGGTCGCTCGACGCGGGGTACCAGCCGGTGACGTACGACCCCTCGTACGTACGGCCCGTGGCGTTGATCACCGACTGGTCGACGCTGCCGAGCACGGTCGCGGTCCGCACCGCCGGGTAGTCGTCGGTGATACGCCGGAAGGAGTCCATGAAGGTGTTCGTGCGGTCGCCGAGCGCGGGCACCACGCACCCCTTGTTGCCCGTGGGGTCGGACGTGGCCCGCTCGATCGCCTGCCTGGCGTGCCGCGAGTACTCCGTGGCGTCGTCGGCGGCCCGCAGGTCGCCGGCCTCCGCGTGCTTCCCGGCGGTGAGCCCGGAGTCGAGCAGTACCGGCAGCCCGTCACCGGCGATCGTGTCGGGGCGTACGAGGGAGACGGGGCCGCAGCTCTTGGCGAGCTCCCGGCCGAGGCCGGCCAGCAGCGCGGGCTGGCCGCCGTTGACGGGATAGGAGAGCGGACTGGTGAACTCGTCGTCGGTGAGGCCGTATCCGCCGATGAACGGGATGCCGGCCGCCTCCAGCGGGGAGAGGAAGGAACGGCCGTACTGGCTGTACGAGCCCACGACCGCGGCGACGTCCTCCTTGACCGCGCGCCGGGCGCACTCGGCGGCGCGCACCGAGTCGTTCTGCTCGTTGCAGGTGATGACGTTCAGCTCGCGGCCGTTGATGCCGCCGCCCTTGTTGACCCAGCGCGCATAGGCCTTCGCCATGGCGGGCATACCGGGCTTGTTCGTCGCCTTGGTCTTCTCCGGCGCCATGGTCATGACGGTGACGGTGTCGCCTCCGGAGCCCCCCGTGACCCCGGAGACCACCCCGCACCCAACGGCGAGGGAGGCACACGCCACCAGGGCGCCCGCGGACAGCATGCTGGCCTTGATGCGTCGGGAGCTGAGACGGTGGGGGGTGCTACGCCTGCCGGTCATGAGCATGCACGATTCCGCCACATTCCAAATGTCCGAGTGATCTTGCCTCAACGTTCGGTTACGCGAAGGTGAATAGCGGGGGTCCGCGAGGACAGTTTCGGGCGGGAACGTACGATCGGTGACCGTGCAAGGTTCGGAGAAGTCTTCCCGTCATGGCCGCCGCTCATCCACCATGGGCGGCATGGCACTCAACGACATGCCGTGGTGGCGCTGGCGCAGCAATGTGCGCTCCGCGCTGCACATGCTCTCCGACCCCGGCTTCCAGCAGAACGTCTGGCTCGCGGGCGTGGACGGGTACGGCGACGTCACGGACGCCGTGTACCGCCTCGTCGAGGACACCTGGCTGGACAACTGGTCCGCCGAGAAATACGTCGGCACGATCTTCCGGGACTCGCAGGAGGCGGCGCTCGTCGACAGCGCCGTACTGCGCGTGCTGCGGATCATGCACCAGGTGGGTCCGGACGCGCCCGTCTCCGCGTACCTCGACCACCAGGCGTGGCCGGAGGCCGTACGGGCCGCCCGGGACGCGCATGTGCGGATGGCGGCGAGCGACGGGGAGGACCCGGACGCACCGCCGCGCACGCTCGAGGTCCTCCGGATCATGACCCGGTCCGCCTGACCGTACGTACGCAGCACGTACGTAGATGCGCCCGCACCTCCGGCCGTATCTCCGCACCCCCGGGCCGCACGTCCGTGAAGTGGGACGAGTGCTCATCGTGTCGTACCGATATGGGACCCTGGCAGGCATGACCGAGCCCGCCGCCGACCAGGCCGACCAGTACGTGCTGACCCTCTCCTGCCCGGACAAGAAGGGGATCGTGCACGCCGTGTCGAGCTACCTCTTCATGACCGGGTGCAACATCGAGGACAGCCAGCAGTTCGGCGACCACGACACGGGACTGTTCTTCATGCGGGTCCACTTCTCCGCGGAGCCTCCGGTCAGTCTGGACAAGCTGCGCGCCAGCTTCGCCGCGATCGGTGACTCCTGCCAGATGGACTGGCAGCTGGACCGCGCCGAGCAAAAGATGCGCGTCGTCCTCATGGTCAGCAAGTTCGGCCACTGCCTGAACGACCTGCTGTTCCGCGCCCGGATCGGCGCGCTGCCCGTCGAGATCGCCGCCGTGGTGTCCAACCACACCGACTTCGCCGAACTCGTCGCCTCGTACGACATCCCCTTCCATCACCTCCCGGTCACCAGGGACACGAAGGAGCAGGCCGAGGCGCAGTTCCTGGAGCTCGTGCGCGAGGAGAGGGTGGAGCTGGTCGTCCTCGCCCGCTATATGCAGGTGCTCTCCGACGACCTGTGCAAGCAGTTGAGCGGCCGGATCATCAACATCCACCACTCCTTCCTGCCGAGCTTCAAGGGCGCGAAGCCCTACCACCAGGCGCACGCGCGCGGCGTGAAGCTGATCGGCGCGACCGCGCACTATGTGACGGCCGACCTCGACGAGGGCCCGATCATCGAGCAGGAGGTCGAGCGCGTGGGCCACGAGGTCACGCCGGAGCAACTCGTCGCCGTGGGGCGCGATGTGGAGTGCCAGGCGCTGGCACGGGCGGTCAAGTGGCACGCGGAACGCCGGATCCTCCTGAACGGACGGCGCACGGTCGTCTTCGCCTGACCGAACGTGCCCCGAGCCGCGGGCGGGGAACCTGGAAGGGGCCCTACATCCGGCTCAGCGAAGCCGCCGCGAACAGTACGTCCCTGATCGCCTCCCGGTCGCCGTTCTGCCCGGCAGCCGCCTCCAGCGGTGAGACATGGCCGGCCGCCAGTCGGCAGAACTCGACGCCGTCCAGCGCCACATGGGCCACTTCGAGGTCGGCGGACGCCAGCGCGCCGGGGGAGTCGAGCGGGATGAGCCACTCGCCGCCACCGGAGCCCTCGATCTCCAGGCGCAGGCTGCGGCCCGGCGCACCGGCCGGCACGAGATGCCGCGCGCGGCCGGGCCCCGCGAGGCCCGCTTGACGGCGGGCGGCCAGCGTGTGGGACAGCTTGCGGGCGCCGAGTTCGATGATCCGGTGCAGCTGCCGAGGGGCGGGCGGCTCGTACGGATAGTCCACGGCGTCCGCGATGTCCCCGGCGTGCATCCAGCACTCGAAGGCCCGGTCCAGCATCGCGTCCCGCAGCGGCAGCTCGAAGTCGCCGTACGGCACGGACAGTTGCCCGGAACGTCCGCCCGCGAACGACACCGTACGCACGAGGTTGTGACTCTGCTCGCGCCAGGGTCCCCGTACGGACCGGGTGTGCGGGAAGTGCGCCTCGCGCCAGAAGGCCTCGGTGCGGCCCGCCGGGGTCTGCGCGTGCGCGGTGATGTCGCCGAGCGGGTCGTCGAGACCGAGGGCGACGGCGACGAGGCCGTCGACGGCCAGCAGGTGGGCGATGACCTTGGCGACGGTCGTACGCCGGCTCGTGGCCTTGTCGCGCTCGAACCAGTGCAGCCGTACGGGCGCGTGCCACTCGGCGTCGCCGAAGTCCTGGAGCAGCGCGTCGAGCCGGGCGGCCTCCGCGTCGTACGGGACCGCCCAGTCCGGCACCGGGATGCGGGGCGGGCGTCGCTCGAGGCAGCCTTCGAGGACCCGGCAGCGCAGCCGCGGGTCCAAGTCGAGGCTCTCCGGCTTGTGCAGCAGCCCGACGGCCTCGCGCAGCCGCAGCGCCTCGTCGGCGCAGGCCCCGCAGAGGCCGAGGTGATCCTCCACGGCTGCCGTCTCCTCCGGGGAGCACGCGGCCAGCGCCCAGGCGCCGAGCAGCGACTGCAACACCCGGTGCTCGAGCAGCAGCGGCGCCGGCGGCGGATCGGGCAGCGGCAGCCCGGTGTCCTCCACGGAGGAACGCGGCATGGGGATGGGCAGCGGCCCTCCGGGCTCTTGACGGCTGCCGGGTCCCTTGGAGTCGCCCCCCGGCCTTTGCGGTCCGTGCCCACCGTCCCGGCCAGGTGATCCGCCCGCGCTGCCCCCGCCGTCCGGGCCGGCTGGTCCGTCCACGCCGTCCACGCCGTCCTGGCCGGGCGGGCCGTTGCCCTGGGCACCCACAGGACCGCGGTGCTCCCCCTCCGATTCCGCGTGCTCCCCGTGCGCGGCCTGCGCGTCGCCCTTCTCTTCTCCGTCGTCCCCGTCGTACGCCCCGAAGTGGTCCGCGTCGCTCACCGTCCACCCCCGTCGTCGGGCGCCTCGGACGGTCCGCTGTCGTGGGCGGTGGCCAGCAGCTGGAGGCCGAGACGGAGCCGGCGGCGGGCCTCGTCCTCGGTGACGTCCAGGTCGGCGGCGGCCTGGCGGTAGTCGCGGCGCTGTACGTACGCCAGGTCCAGGGCCGCGCGCAGCGGGGCGGGCATCGCCGTGACGATGTAGTCGGCGCGGGCGGCCACCGAGGCGCGGCGCACCCTGCGCTCCACCTCCTCCGCGCTGCCCGGGCCGCCCTCGGCCAGCGCGGCGGCCTCGGTCTGCCGCAGGCGCCGCACGGCGAGCCGGTGGGTCAGCGTGGCGATCCAGGAGCGGAGGGGGCCCTGCCTGGGGTCGTACGCGTCCGGGTTCTCCCAGGCGTGGGCGAACACCTCGCGGGTGATGCTGTCGGCGGCGTGTTCGTCACTGAGCACGCGATAGGCAAGTGCGTGCACAAGTGAAGAGAAACGGTCGTAAAGCTCACCGAGTGCGGCAGCCTCCCCCCGTGCGAGCCGCTGCTGCATCTTGCGGTCCCAGCGGGGCGGCGCGTCCCTGTCGGCCATGCGGCCCCCTCACCCCCGGTCGTGCCCGGCACCTGTCCCTTGTTCACCGGATTCCCGTCGGACCTCGTCGGATCCTCGTTCCCGGCATCTTCCCGAATGTAGCCGTCGGCCCTGACGGCGCACGTCCCTTTACGGCAATGCGCGCTCCTGAGAGAGCCGCGGATGGTAGTGCTCTCCTCACGCTGTGCATGCGCCTACCCTTTCTGCTTCTGATCAGACAGGATCGAAGTAGACCGCGTACGACCGAATCGGGGACGCCTGGGGCGCAATTCAATTCAGGATCCGGGTGTTTCACGGAGCGAAGGTGGGGCAGCCGCGCACCCAGGGAAGTGTAGGAAACACTTCCGCTTCCGTCCCCCTGGCCTCTGAGGGCCTGTCGGGATCTACGGGGTCTACAGGGACCTTTCGGGGCCCGGTCCAGGGCCCGGTTCGAGGTCAGCATCGTCGAGGGAGAGGCAGGCGCGTGACGCTCAGGGTGACCGACGGCGAGCAGGGCGGCTGGGCCGTGCTCCAGGTGTCCGGCGAGATGGATCTGGTGACGTCACCGGTACTTCGACAGCGGGTGCACGACGCCGTGGCCGACGGCCGCCGCAGCCTCGTGGTCGACCTTTCCGGAGTGCTGTTCTGCGATTCCAGCGGCGTCGGCGTACTGATAGCCACCCGCCGGCTGATCCGCTCCTGCCAGGGCGAGCTCCGTCTCATCCTCCCCGCTCAGGGAGCCGTGGACGGTTCGCACGTCAACCGCGTCCTGGGCGCCCTCGGCGTCCGCCGCCTCTTCGATGTCTACCCGGACGTCGACGCGGCCGTGGACGACGAGTCGAGCCCCCTGTCGGCCTGAGCACCTTCGGACCGATCCCCGAGGACGCTTTCTGTCGGCGTGATCTTCGTCACGCGCAAACGCCGACTGCCCCTGAAATATCGCCCTTGCGACTTCGCCACGGCGTTGTCGCGGAATTCCCCCGTCCTTGGCACAAGCGTCGTTTTCCGCTCCCCAGGAGCGCCCGGCGTCGTACGCTCCCTGCCAGACGCACCCCATCTGATGTGTAAGGCGGCCTGAAAAAACATGGTCAGCACCGAGTACGAGCGACGGATCGCCGCCCGGTTCGCCACCTTCGACCAGGACGGCAACGGCTATATCGACCGCGAGGACTTCAGCGGCGCGGCCAAGAAGCTGCTCGCCGAGTTCGATACGACGGCCCGGTCCGACAGAGGGCAGGCCCTCTACATCGGCGCGGAGGCCTTCTGGCAGGGCATGGCCGGGATAGCCGACCGGGACGGCGACCAGCGGATCACCCGCGAGGAGTTCGTGAACGGCGCCGTCAAGCGGCTGCGCGACAACCCGGACCGGTTCGCCGACATCGCCCGCCCGTTCCTCCACGCGGCACTCGCCGTGGCCGACAGCGACCAGGACGGCGCGATGACGGTCGACGAGACCGCGCGCGTCCTCAAGGTCCTCGGAGTACCCGACGACATCGCCACCACCGCGGCCGGCGCCCTCGACGCGGACGCCGACGGCCGCATCACCGAGCCGGAGATCGTGACCGCTTTCGCCCGCTACTTCACGGTGCCGGAGTAGTTTTCGACGCCTTCGTAGAGGCCGTATTACCTGATGCGGCCCCTGTAGACCCCGAAAAACGCTCCCTCAGCTTGTACTTGAGGACCTTCCGCAGCGTCTCATTGCGCGGAAGGGCGTCCACCACCTCCAACTGCTCTGGCAGCTTGTGCACGGACAGCCCTTCCGCGCGGAGATACGAAGTCACCGTCTCCAGTGTCAACGCCGAAGCCCCCGACGGCTGTTCGACCGCCTCGATCACGGCACAGACCCGTTCCCCGCGCTCGGCGTCCGGCAGCCCGATCACCGCGGCGTCGCCGACGTCCGGATGCCGGTGCAGCAAATCCTCGATCTCCTTGGCCGAGATGTTCTCGCCTTTGCGGATGATGACGTCCTTCAGGCGCCCGGTGAGCACCAGATGGCCCTTCTCCGTGAGCCGCCCAAGGTCCCCGGTGATGAGAAAACCGTCCTCGTCGAAGGCCTCGGCGGTCTGCGCCGGGTCCAGATACCCCTGGCAGACGGCCTCCCCGCGCAGCCGCACCTCCCCGTCCACGATCCGTATCTCCATGCCCTCTGGAGGCCGCCCCTCGGTCGTCGCGAGGTCCTCCGGGGTGTCGTCCGGCGACCCCATCGTGATCATCGGTACCTCGGTCATGCCGTACCCGTGCGTGAGCTGGACCCCCAACTCGCGTACGACGGCATGGTGCAGCTCGGGCGGCTTCGGCGCCCCACCGCCCGCGAGCAGCCGCAGCGTCGGGATGACCGGAGTGCCGGTCTGCTTGCGCTGCTCGGCGAGGAACATCGAGTAGAACGCCGTCGAGCCGCCCGCCACCGTCACTCCGTGCTTGCGATACCCCTCGAGCGCCTCGGGCAGCGCGAACTTCTCGAAGAGCACCGCCGGGAACCCGTACAGCAGCAGCATCACCAGATAGTCCGGGCCGCCGATGTGCGCGAAGGGGAACGCGATCGAGCCGACGTCGTCCGCCGACAGGTGCAGCGCGTGCGCGAGACACGACCCGCCCGCGATCAGTGACCGGTCCGTGTGCAGCACGCCCTTGGGGTCGGAGGTGGTGCCCGAGGTCCAGTAGATCCATCGCACCTCGCCGCCGTCGGAGGGCGGCGGGGGCAGGACGTCCGGATCGCCGTCGGGCAGGGAGTCGTACGCCTCGAAGACGCCGCGCGCCCCGATGCGGTGCGCCATCTCCGTGTGGTCGAAGCCGCGCCACTGGCCCGGCACGGCGAAGTACGCGGCCTCGGACTCCCGTAGCGCGAAAGCGACTTCACGGTCCCGGTAGAAGGGGATGACCGGCGTCTGTACGGCCCCGAGCCGCGCCAGGGCCATGGCCAGCAGCACCGTCTCGATCCGCGTGGGCAGCTGCCAGGCGACGACCGAGCCGGGGCGCACCCCCATGCCGTACAGGCCGGCAGCCGCCCGCTCAGCTCCCGAACGCAGCTCCTCGAAGGTGAGGGTGCGGTCGTCCTGGAGGAGGACGGGACGGCCGGGCGTGAGCGCGGCACGGCGTTCGACGAGCTCCCAGAAGGTGCGCGAGGTACCGAGAGCGTGTGCGGTATCAGTCACGACGGCTCCCCAAGAGGCCTAAAACTGACGACTAGTCAGATCGGTAGCCAGGAGCGTAGGCCGCGCCGCCTTGTCGGTCCAGGGGTGCGGAGCTAGCCTTCTTTCTGACGGTCCATCAGATACGGGCCCTCGTACCCGCCCGCCGAAGGGGACTGAACCCATGACCGAACTGCCTCGGATCATCAGCGTCGACGACCACGTCATCGAGCCCGCGCACCTCTTCGAGACCTGGCTGCCGAAGAAGTACCAGGACCGCGGGCCGAAGCCGCTGACCGCCGGCATCGGGGAACTCGCGTACGTGGGCGGCAAGTACCAGATCACGATGGACCCGGACGGGCCGCCGACCGACTGGTGGATCTACGAGGACCTCAAGTTCCCGTACAAGCGCAATATCGCCGCCGTCGGCTTCAGCCGCGACGAGATGACGCTGGAGGGCATCACGCGCGCGGAGATGCGGCCGGGCTGCTGGGACCCGGTGGAGCGCCTCAAGGACATGGAGGCGAACCACGTCGAGGCCAGCCTGTGCTTCCCCACCTTCCCGCGCTTCTGCGGGCAGACCTTCGCCGAGGCGCACGACAAGGAAGTGGCGCTGGCCTGTGTGCGCGCGTACAACGACTTCATGGTCGAGGAGTGGTGCGGCGGCAGCGGCGGCCGGCTCATCCCGCTGTGCATCATCCCCCTGTGGGACATCGACCTCGCGGTTGCCGAGATCCAGCGGAACGCGGCGCGCGGCGTCAAGGCGGTGACCTTCTCCGAGATCCCCACCTACCTGGGGCTGCCGTCCATCCACTCCGGCTACTGGGACCCGTTCTTCGCGATCTGCCAGGAGACCGGAACGGTCGTCAACATGCACATCGGGTCGTCCTCGCAGATGCCCGCCGCCTCCCCGGACGCGCCCCCCGCCGTCCAGGCCTCGCTCAGCTTCAACAACGCGATGGCCTCGATGATGGACTTCCTGTTCAGCGGCGTCCTGGTGAAGTTCCCGCAGCTCAAGCTCGCCTACTCCGAAGGGCAGATGGGCTGGATCCCGTACGCCCTGGAGCGCGCCGACGACGTCTGGGAGGAGCACCGCGCCTGGGGCGGGGTGCGCGACCTGATCCCCGAGCCCCCGTCGACGTACTACTACCGGCAGATCTTCTGCTGCTTCTTCCGCGACAAGCACGGCGTCGCCTCGCTGGACGTGGTCGGCCGCGACAACGCGACCTTCGAGACCGACTATCCGCACGTCGACTCGACCTTCCCGCATACCAAGGATGTCGCCCTCGACCATGTGAAGGGCCTCGACGACGAGACGGTCTACAAGCTGATGCGCGGCAACGCGATCCGCATGCTGGACCTGGACTTCGACAAGTAGACGAGCGGACGCGTCATGGACCTCGCGTACACGCCCGAAGAGGAGGAGTTCCGCGCCCGGCTGCGTGAGTGGCTGGGCAAGGTGCTCCCCACGCTGCCCCCGAAGCCGTCCCCCGACGACTGGCCGGCCCGGCGCGCGTACGACCTCGGCTGGCAGCGCATGCTGTACGACGCCGGGTACGCGGGCCTGCACTGGCCCGTCGACGCGGGCGGCCAAGGAGCCACCCCGACCCAGCATCTGATCTTCCTGGAGGAGACGGAAAAGGCGGGCGCCCCCTACGTAGGGGCCAATTTCGTCGGCCTGTTGCACGCCGGGCCGACGATCGCGGCCGAGGGCACCGCCGAGCAGCGGGCGCGCTGGCTGCCGCCCGTGCTGCGCGGCGAGGAGGTGTGGTGCCAGGGGTTCAGCGAGCCGGACGCCGGCTCGGACCTCGCGGCGTTGCGCACGCGCGCGTGGCGGGACGGCGACGACTACGTAGTGAGTGGGTCCAAAATCTGGACTTCCCATGCGGAAGTCGCCGACTGGTGCGAGCTGTTGGTGCGTACGGATCCCCAGGCGCCCAAACACCGGGGCATCTCCTGGCTCGCGATGCCGATGGACGCCCCAGGGATCACGGTCCGCCCCTTGCGTACGCTCGCGGGCTCCACCGAGTTCGCGGAGGTCTTCCTCGACGAGGTGCGAGTGCCGGTGGCCAACCGGGTGGGCCCGGAGAACGACGGCTGGCGCGTGACCATGGTGACCCTCTCCTTCGAACGCGGCACCGCTTTCGTCGGCGAGGTCGTGGCCTGCCGTCGCGTACTGGGCGAACTGGCCCGCGAGGCACGCAAGAACGGCCGCTGGGACGATCCGGTACTGCGACGCCGACTCGGTCGGCTGAACGCCGAGTTCCGCGCCCTGTGGCGGCTCACGCAGTGGAACGTCGGTGAATCCATGGGGGTCCCCCCGGTCGAGCGAAGTCGAGACTGGGGGAGGACGGGTGGTGTACCCGGCATCGGGGGTTCGGTTTTCAAACTGAGGTACTCACACGCGCGGCAGGAGCTGTACGACACCGCCGCCGACGTCCTCGGCCCCGAGTCGCTCGACCTGGCCGCCGAATGGACCCTGGACCGGCTGTCATCCCTCTCGTACACCATCGCGGCCGGCACCTCACAGATCCAGCGGAACATCGTGGCCGAACGGATCCTGGGCCTCCCGAAGGGGCGGTGACCTCCCGACATGCGCTTCCAACTCACCGAGGACCAGCGGGCGTTGCAAGCAGGCGTACGCGAGCTCCTCACCCGCCGCTTCGGCCGCGAACAGCTCCGGGCCGCGCTGGACACCCCGGGCCTCGACCGCACCCTGTGGCGCGAGCTGGGCGAGGCGGGCTTCTTCGCGCTGCGGCTCCCCGAGGCGGACGGCGGTGTCGGACTCGGCCTGCCGGAGGCGGTCCTGGCCTTCGAGGAGGCGGGCCGCGCCCTGCTGCCCGGCCCGCTGGTGGCCACCCACCTCGCGGCCGGCGAGGTCCCCGGAGCCGCCACCGGCGAGCGTGTCGTCGCGGCTGTGGACGGCGCCCTCGTGGAGTGGCTGGACGAGGCCGACGTCGTACGCGGGGACGTGACGGGAGCGGTCGCGATGCGCTCGGCGGACCCGCTGACACCCCTCCACAGGGTGCCGCGGGCCGCCCCCGCCGACCCCGTCGCAGCCCTGCTCAGCGCCGCCGAGCAACTCGGCTCGGCAGTACGTACCTGCGAATTGGCCGTGCAACACGCCCGGGCGCGCGAGCAGTTCGGGCAGCCGATCGGGGCCTTCCAGGCGGTCAAGCACCTGTGCGCGGAGATGCTGGTACGCGTGGAGGTGGCCCGCGTCGCGGTGTACGCGGCCGCCGTCACGGCCGACCCGCTCGACATCGCCGCGGCCGGACTGCTCGCCGACGAGGCCGCCGAACGGGGCGCCCGCGACTGCCTCCAGGTGCACGGCGGCATGGGCTTCACATGGGAGTCCGACGTGCACCTTCATCTCAAACGGGCCTGGATGCGGGCCAGGCGGGGCCGCGGCGCGGCGGACGCCGAGGAGGCGCTCGCGGAGGATCTGCTGTCCCCGGCGGCACGGTAGGCGAGTCCCTTGAACGGCCGCCGCGCGAGCCCTTTGTCGCCGATCGTGGCACCCCGAAACGGACGGATGCCGCGGAATGTGGCAGACCGGAATTACCGTGCGTCGATATCGGGTTGTGTCCGAGGTGTGACTCGTCACGGCCTGGAGTCAGCGGTGAGCTCCGGTACCTTGTGTGGGATGCGAGTGGTTCTGAGGCCGAGCCATCCCGGTGTTGCCCTTGAGGTGGCTCCGGACCCGGCGATGCGCCGCCCTCGCAGGGCGGGATCAAGCCCCGGTCCAGCCCGTTCGACTCCCCGTGACGAGCGTCGCACAGTATGCCGTACGCATACTCCTTCGCGCTGGAATATGCCCGAAGCGCTTGTTGGGGTGACTGTACGTCAACCATGCTGTCACGTAAGGGAGTCACGGTCCGTGACCCCTGTCTTGCCCATGATCGTGGCCCTCGGTCACGAGGCGATGTGTCCGCCGGTTCGGATGGTGTGAACGGTGCAGGTGCTTCAAGTGCAGCTGGAGATCCGGCCCGACCCCTCAGAGGTGGCGCGGGCCCGGAGATGGGTCCGTTCGCGGATTGCCGGGTCGGCCATAAGGGTCGACGAGCCACTGGCCGAGACCCTGATCCTGCTCGTCTCCGAACTGGTCACCAATGCCGTGGTCCACACCGGCAGTCCGGCCGTACTGCGTCTGTGCCTGCCGGGTGCGGCGCCCGACACGGGGGCGGGGGACGGCACTTCGGCCGAGGTCGCCGAAGCCGCCACCGTCCGCCTGGAGGTGGCCGACACCAGCGCCCGCCCACCACGCCCTCGCTGCGCCGACGGCGACGAGACGGGCGGCCGAGGCCTGGCACTGGTCGACGGCCTGGCCGACCGCTGGGGCTGGAGCCCCGAGGGCGCAGGCAAACGCATCTGGTGCGAGGTGGACCGCAGTTCGACCCACGGCACGGCCACGACAGCATGCGAGACGGCTCCTACGACGTGCGAGGGCGGCACAGCGGCGTACAGGGGTGGCGCGACGTCGTACGAGGACTTGGCGTACGAGGCGGTCTGAGTACCGCGCCTGAGGGGGGCGCAGGCCCCTTCAGGCGCGCAGGGCTGTGACATGTGCGGCTCCGCCGCGGCGCGCGAGCAACCACAATGAACCCGCACGTTCAAAACGCGCACCCAGCGGAGCGTCACCGTGGCGGAGTGCGCCGGTCAATGCTTCCAGAGTCACCGGCCAGGTGTTGACGTGACGTGTCCGTTTGATCACGCTTATGGTCAGCGATTCGCCGTGAGGGGACGACGAGGGTTCCGGTGACGGGAACCCTCGACGAGCGCGGATCGTGATTCGGCGTCGGGCTCCTACAGGGCCACGGGGTGTCCTCGCTCGAACGAGGGTCGTCCGAGGGGCAGGGCGGGTACGCCGGAGCCGGATGGCGGCGCGCAGTGCCGTGCTCGGGGCAGCGGAGCGCGCCGCCAGCCGATCAGTGCGACACCGGATCGGTGCGAACTCGGTGGATGGGAAGTTCAGAGGATGGCGACCGGCGCCACAGGAGTTCCCGTGCCGCCGACGAACGGTTCGGGCATCGCCGACAGCAGGAACGTATAGCGGGATTCTTGTCCACAGGCTGTGGACAACTTTTCGAGATTCCAGTTCTGCCCCTGGAGCATGCCCATCTCGACGAGATCAAGGGCATGGACAGGCAACCACAACCCCTCTATTTCCGGCGGAAACACCTCAAAGGTGAGGGTGTCATTCGCGACCGCCGCGACATCGCGCGCGTGAAACCACTCCGGAGTACGGACGGACAGCCCGGGCGAGGGGTATGCGTACGCGTGCTTGTCGCCCGCCAGGTAGAGCTGAACCTGTCCGGTGCGTACGAGAACGATGTCACCGCGGCGGACCCGGGCGCCCGCCAACTCCTCGGCCGCCTCCAGGTCTTCCGGTGTCACCGCGTGATCGCCCGCCAGGCGATCCGTCCCGCGCGCGCGGGCCACGTCCAGCAGGACGCCGCGCGAGACGATGTGCCGAGGCTTGTCGATACCGCTGAACTCCGCGCCCGCGTGCGCCGTGACGGTGTCGGCCGGACGGCCGTTGTAGATCTTCCCCGAGTGCGAGACATGGGTGAGTGCGTCCCAGTGGGTCGCCGCCTGCAGCCCCATCGTCACGGCGTCGTCGCTGCAGGCGACCGTGCCGGGACCGAAGATCTCCTGGTTGATCTGCACCATGGTGTGCAGCGGGTTGACGCGCCCCGGGATCATCCCGGTCTGCACACCGTCCTGCTGGAGGGGGAGTGCGAGCGGGACGCGCCGTCCGGTGCGCACGGTCGCGGCGGCCTCGCGTACGACCTCGTCGGTGATCAGGTTCAGCGTGCCGATCTCGTCGTCGGCGCCCCAACGGCCCCAGTTGTTCACGCGCTTGGCGATGTCATGGAACTCGGCCGGCAGTGACATCGGGGCCTCCCGGGGCTTGTCGCCAGGTATCTGACGGGTCGTAGAATCACACTGAATCCAAATCTAACGGTCCGTCAGAAACTGCGGGACGGGAAGGGGCCGGTGTGGGGAACTTCTTGGCAGACAAGGTCGTCGCCGTGACCGGAGCGGGGCGGGGCATCGGACGCGCCGTCGCGCTCGCGGCAGCCGCCGAGGGAGCGCGGGTCGTCGTCAACGACTACGGCGTCTCCGTGGACGGCGGTTCACCGACGAGCGAAGTCGCCGATGCCGTGGTGAAGGAGATCCTGGCGGCCGGAGGTGACGCGGTCGCCGTCGCCGACGACATCTCGACGATGGCGGGCGGACAGCGCGTCGTCGACACCGCGCTGTCGTCGTACGGGCGGCTCGACGGCGTCGTCTGCGTGGCCGGGATCCTGCGCGAACGGATGCTGTTCAACATGTCCGAGGACGAGTGGGACCCCGTCCTCGCCACCCACCTGAAGGGCACGTTCACGGTCTTCCGGGCCGCCTCCGCGGTGATGCGGAAACAGGGTTCGGGCGCGCTGATCGGCTTCACCAGCGGCAACCACCAAGGGTCCGTCTCCCAGGCCAACTACAGCGCGGCGAAGGGCGGGATCATCTCGCTGGTACGGAGCGCCGCACTCGGCCTGCACAAGTACGGGGTGACCGCCAACGCGGTGGCACCTGTCGCGCGTACGCGCATGTCGGCGAACGTACCCATGGAGCTCAAGGAGATCGGCGAACCCGAGGACGTGGCCGCACTGGTCGTCTACCTGCTGTCGGCCCGGGCCCGCGACGAGGGCATCACCGGTCAGGTCTACACGATCGCCGGGCCCAAGATCGCGGTGTGGGCACAGCCGAGGGAGCTGCGGGCGGCATACGCGGAGGGCACGCCCTGGACTCCGGAGCGGATCGCGGACTTTCTGCCGGGGACGGTGGGGGTGGATCCGATGCCGATGCTGGAGCAGTTGGAGGCGATGGCCAGGGCGGCTTCGGAGAAGACACGGCCGAACGCGTAGGACGGCCGGGGATGGGAGGGAAGCATGGAGTTCGGGTTCGGCGCCGAGGACGAAGCCTTCCGAAGTGAGGTACGAGCCTGGCTGCGTACGCACCTCGTCGGTGACCCGCCCCGCCGGGAGTGGGAGCGGGAGCTCGGGCGGGACGGGTGGATCGGGCTCGGATGGGGTGCCGGCGGATACGGCAATCGCACGGCGAGTCTCGTCCAACAGGTCGTCTGGGCCGAGGAGTACGCCCGCTCCCGCGCGCCCGCCCGGTCGGGGCACATCGGCGAGAACCTGCTGGCCCCGACGCTCCTCGCGCACGGTTCCGAGGAACAGAAGAGCCGCTTTCTGCCGCCGGTCGCCCGTGGTGAGGAACTGTGGTGCCAGGGGTACAGCGAGCCGGGGGCGGGCTCGGATCTCGCCGGGGTGCGCACCGCTGCCGTACGCGACGGGGCTTCGTACCGGGTGACCGGCCAGAAGATCTGGACCTCCCTCGCCCATGAGGCGGACTGGTGCTTCGTGCTGGCCCGTACCGAGCCGGGATCGCGGCGGCACCACGGGCTGAGCTTTCTGCTGGTTCCGATGGATCAGCCGGGGCGGATCGAGGTGCGGCCGATCCGGCAGATGACCGGGACCAGCGAGTTCAACGAGGTCTTCTTCGACGGGGCGCACGCGCGCGTGGAGCACGTTGTCGGCGGTGAGGGGCAGGGCTGGCGGGTCGCCATGGGGCTGCTCGGCTTCGAGCGGGGGGTCTCGACGCTGGCCCAGCAGGTGGGCTTCGCGCAGGAGTTGGGGCGGATCCTGGAGAAGGCGATCGCCACGGGCGCGGCGGACGATCCCGTCGTACGCGATCGTCTGGTGCGGCAGTGGGCCGAGCTGCGGACCATGCGGTGGAACGCGTTGCGGACTCTGGGCAGTTGGGGGCCAGGGGCTGCTGCGGACGCCGGGGCTCCCAGTGTCGCCAAGCTGCTGTGGGGTCGCTGGCATCAGCGGCTCGGGGAGCTGGCGATGCAGGTACGGGGCGCCGAGGCGACGGTCGGGCCTGCGGACTGGGCGCCTTCAGCACCGTACGAACTGGACGCCCTGCAACACCTGTTCCTGTTCAGCCGGGCCGACACCATCTACGGCGGCTCGGACGAGATCCAGCGCACCATCATCGCCGAGCGGGTGCTCGGCCTGCCGAGGGAACCGAAGGGCTGAGGTGGCCATATGCGGGGCGTGATCTTCGACGGGAAGCAGGCTCAGGTCGCGGACGACCTGGAGATACGGGACGTGGGGCCGGGTGAGGTGCAAGTGGCGATCTCGGCGGCCGGGCTGTGCCACAGCGACCTCTCGGTGGTGGACGGGACCATTCCGTTCCCCGTTCCCGTGGTGCTCGGGCATGAGGGCGCGGGTGTGGTCGAGGCGGTGGGCGCGGGTGTCACGCATGTCCGGCCCGGCGACCATGTCTCGCTCTCCACGCTCGCGAACTGTGGTGCCTGCGCGGAGTGCGACCGAGGCCGGCCGACGATGTGCCGCAAGGCGATCGGGCGGCCGAAGCAGCCGTTCACGCGGGACGGCCGGCCGGTGTACCAGTTCGCGTCCAACTCGGCCTTCGCGGAACGCACCGTGGTGAAGGCCGTCCAGGCGGTCCGCATCCCCGACGACATCCCGCTGTCCTCCGCCGCCCTGATCGGCTGCGGGGTGCTCACGGGCGTGGGCGCGGTGCTGAACCGCGCGCGCGTGGACCACGGGGACAGCGTGGTGGTGATCGGTACGGGCGGGATCGGGCTGAACGTGCTCCAGGGTGCCCGTATCGCGGGCGCGTCCACGATCGTCGCCGTGGACGCGAACCCGGCGAAGGAGGCGGCGGCGCGGCAGTTCGGCGCGACGCACTTCCTCACGTCGACGGAGGGTGTGCGGGACATCCTCCCGACGGGCGCGGACCACGCCTTCGAGTGCGTGGGCCGAGTCGAACTCATCCGCCAGGCCATCGACCTGCTCGACCGCCACGGCCAGGCAATCCTGCTCGGCGTCCCGCCCGCGACCGCGGAGGCGTCCTTCCTCGTCTCCTCGATGTACCTGGACAAGTCGATCCTGGGCTGCCGCTACGGCTCCTCGCGCCCACAACGCGACATCGCCCTGTACGCCCAGCTGTACCGCGAAGGCCGCCTGCTGCTGGACGAGCTGGTGACGGCGACGTACGCGATCGAGGACTTCGAGAAGGCTAAGGCGGACGCGGAGGCGGGGCGGGTGGCGCGGGGGGTGCTGACGTTCTGAGGGCCGGGCTGCGCGGTCTCGCCAAGTGCCCTGTTGCCCGGCGAGGCGTCAGTTCTCCGTGTGTTCGCTGCCTTCTGCGCGGGCTGCGCGGGCTGCGCGGGCGCGCTGCGCGCGGAGCTCCACGGCGTCGAGGAACAGGCCGATCGCGGTCTCGAACTGGTCCTCTTCGTCGATTTCCGCGAGATAGGGGGCGACCTGTGCCAGGTTCGG
>NZ_JAAKZX010000062.1 GCF_011045025.1 Streptomyces ureilyticus | reverse complement strand
GTTCGGCACCGACTGGCACGACCCCCTGACCGCCGCCCCGCCCGTCACCCAACCCGACGACGCGAAGTCCTGCGACATCACCGTTGCCGAAGCTCAGTTCCGCGACTTCACCCCGTACAAGGGCACGTACGCACCCCCGCGCGGCTGCGGCGACCGATGGAGCAAGGTCGTGCTGCGGCTCGACGGCAAGGTCAAAGGACGGCAGTTCGACCGGCTCGGCTATCTGCACATCGGCGGAGTCGAGGTCTTCCGTACGTCCACCCCGCAACCCTCACCGGACGGCATCGAGTGGTCTGTGGAGAAGGACGTCACCCGCTACAGCGACACGTTCCGGCAGAGCCAGGACGTCGAGATGCTCATCGGGAACGTCGTCGACGACACCTACACAGGAATCATCGACGTGAAGGTGACGCTGACCTTCTACGAGGGCAGGCCCGCGGCCACCACCCCCGACCGCGTCCTCACCCTCCAGGACGGCACCCTCACCACGCCGCGCAACAGCGAGCGCATCGTCGCCGAGGTGTACGCCACGGGTTCCGGCGGCGGCTGCGAGGAGTACTGGTATCTGACGGTGCCCGATGCCGCGCCGTACTCCTGCAAGGCGGACGACGGCTCCTATCGCGAGGTGCAGATCAAGGTCGACGGCCAACTGGCGGGCATCGCCACACCGTTCCCGACCGTGTGGACCGGCGGCTGGTCCAATCCCTTCCTCTGGTACGTGATTCCGGGGCCCCGCGCCTTCGACATCAAGCCCATCGAGTACGACCTGACCCCCTTCGCGGGACTGCTCAACGACGGCCGTCCGCACCGGATCGAGGTCTCGGTGGTCGGCGTTCCGGAGGGGCAGGCCGGCTGGAGCGCTCCGGTGAACGTCCTCGTCCAGCAGGATGCCCACAGCAGGCAGGTGACCGGAAAGCTGACCGCACACAATGCGGGCGGCCTCGCCAACTCCTCGACGTACACACCCGGTTCGGAGCACCGGCTGGACACGGAGGCCGGCCACCGGCTGACCGTGTCCGGATACGTCGACACCTCGCACGGCCGCGTGACGACCACCGTCAGCCGCAAGCTGGCCAACAAATCCGTGCATCAGTGGACCGATGGCGAGAACAGCGACGCCCTGGAAGCGACCTGGACCGACGACGAGACGGTCACCGTCGATGGACGCGGACCCGCCAAGTCGACCCATACGCAGCGCACGTACACGATGGACGGCACCACGACTCTCGGCGCGGGCGACCGGCTGCGGACCGTCATGTCGCTGGGGGACCGGGCCGCCGTCGTGGAGACGCGCGGCAGCCGGCGCACCGACTGGTACCGGCTCGACGACACCTACACGGGCGACGCGACGTATACGGCGAATGTGCCGCGCGACCAGCGGCACGCGGTCGGCACGACGAGCGAGCGTTTCCGGCTGTACCGACCGGGCGGATGCTACGACCGGAGCGTGATCACCGTGCAGGGGACGCTCACCGAGGACCGCGAGCGCTGCTGAGACGCGGCATGTGTCGCGTGTCACACCCTCCATCATTTACATGGATGTGACATGGGTGTTGTCGGCGGTAGCAAACTCCCCCGATAGTGATCGACGCGGAAGCACTTTTCCGCATCCCAGAAGTCCCGTTCGGAGGAGTGCCCCGTGCCGCCGTCTGTACCGTCCCCTACGCGACGCGTCGCACGCATACTGCGTACCTCATTGTTCGCCCAGGTCGCCGTCGCCCTGGTGCTCGGAATCGTCGTCGGAAGGTTGTGGCCGGACACGGCCACAACCTTCCAGCCGCTCGGCGACGGTTTCATCCGGCTCATCAAGACCGTGATCTCGCCGCTCGTGTTCTGCGTGGTCGTCGTCGGCATCGCCAAGGCCGGCAACCTGAAAGCCTTCGGGCGGATCGGTCTCAAGGCCCTGATCTGGTTCGAGGTCGCGTCCACGGCCGCCCTGCTCATCGGCCTGATCGCCGCCAACGTCGTCGCCCCCGGCTCCGGCATGAATGTCGACCCGTCGCAGCTCGACACCTCGGCGGTCGACGACAAGACCGCCGGCGGTTCACTGCCGTCGACGACCGAGTTCATCCTGGAGGCGCTGCCGCAGAGCGCGATCGGTGCGTTCGCCGAGAACTCGCTGCTCCAGGTGCTGGTGCTGGCCTGCCTCGTCGGCGCCGCCCTGCTCCACCTCGGCCACACCAAAGTGCCCAAGATCCTGCCGGCCATCGAGCAGGCCCAAGAGGTCATCTTCGCCATCGTCGGCTTCGTCATGAAGCTGGCACCGCTCGCCGTGTTCGGCGCGATGGTGCACCTGGTGGGGGAGTACGGCCTCGGGGTGATGAAGACGTACGGCAAGCTCATCATCCTCTGCTACGCCGTTGCCGCGATCTTCCTCGTGCTGCTCGGCGTTGCGCTGAAGCTGGTCACCGGGCTCAGTCTGTGGAAGTTCGTGCGCTATACGCGCGAGGAGATGCTGCTCGCGCTCGGCACCGCCTCCAGCGAATCCGTCCTGCCGCGCATGATGCAGAAGCTGCGCCAGGCGGGCGCCCGCGACGACGCCGTGGGCCTGGTGCTGCCCACCGGCTACTCGTTCAACCTCGACGGCGCCTCCATCTACCTCTCCATCGGCACGCTGTTCATCGCGCAGGCCGTCGGCGTGGACCTCAGCCTGAGCCAGCAGATCACCGTGGTCCTGGTCCTCATGCTGACCAGCAAGGGCATGGCCGGCATCCCCGGTTCGGCCTTCCTCGCCCTGTCGGCGACCGCGTCGTCGCTCGGTGCCATCCCCGCCGGGGCCGTGGCCCTGCTGCTCGGCGTCGACCGCATCATGGACTCGATGCGCGTCGTCACCAACCTGCTCGGCAACTGCGTCGCCGTATTCGCGGTGTCGAAGTGGGAGGGGGCGCTCGACACGGCACGGGCCAAGAAGATGCTCGACGGTGAGATCGCCTTCGTGGAGGAAGACGAGGCCGACGAGGACGGGCCGAAGAAGGAGGCGCTCGCTGCCGAGAGCGCGTCGGGGACGGGGAAGCCCTCTTCTGAAGGCGAGGCTCCCGAGAATGCCGCTGTCGAGAGCACCGCTCCCGAGGGCGCCGAGGTCAAGGCACCGGCCAAGTAGCCTGCGGGCTACGTGAGTTGAGAGAGCATGGCCCGGCGTGCACCGCACGCCGGGCCATGCTCTGTTCAGTCCTCCATCGCGGGCATCCCGTCGACCAGTGTGTCCAGCAACCCGCCCAGTACCTTGCGCTGCTCGTCCGTCAGCGGAGCCAGGATGTCCTCCGCCGCGGCCCGGCGCGCGCCGCGCAGCTCGCGCAGCGCCCGGCGCCCGTCGTCCGTGAGCTCGATCCGTATCACCCGGCGATTGGTCGGGTCGGGTACGCGACGGACCTTGCCGCTCGCCTCCAGGCCGTCGACCAGTGTCGTCACGGCCCGGGGCACCACCTCCAGACGCTCGGCCAGATCGGCCATGCGCGGCGGCGAAGCGTAGGGCGCGAGGGTGCGCAACAGCCGGGACTGGGCCGGAGTGATTCCGAGCCCGCGCTGCTCCAGATGACGCTTCTGGATGCGGTGCACACGACGGGTCAACCGCAGCAGTTGCTCGGCGAGCACGCCGTCGGCGTCGGGGGTGTTCATGCGGGAACAATATCAGGACCTTGTACATTGTGAGTATAGGTAACAATGAGCTACGCTCCATCAGACGACTTCGTCCCACATCCCGTAGGAGCCCATGCCTCCCGACACTCTCACCTGGACACCGCCACCCGCCAAGCCCGGAGAGCCGCGGCAGGTGCGCCGCATCCTGAAGCTCTTCCATCCCTACCGCGGCCGGCTCGCCGTCGTCGGCCTGCTCGTCGGCGCCGCTTCGCTGGTCTCGGTCGCCACGCCCTTCCTGCTGAAGGAGATCCTCGACACCGCGATCCCGCAGGGCCGCACCGGCCTGCTGAGCCTGCTCGCGCTCGGGATGATCCTCAGCGCCGTACTCACCAGCGTCTTCGGCGTGCTGCAGACCCTCATCTCCACGACGGTCGGGCAGCGCGTCATGCACGACCTGCGCACCGCCGTCTACGACCGGCTGCAGCGCATGTCGCTCGCCTTCTTCACCAGAACGCGCACGGGCGAGGTCCAGTCGCGTATCGCGAACGACATCGGCGGCATGCAGGCCACGGTCACCTCGACGGCCACCTCGCTGGTCTCCAACCTCACCAGCGTCATCGCCACGATCGTCGCGATGATCGCCCTGGACTGGCGGCTGACGGTCGTCTCGCTGCTCCTGCTGCCCCTGTTCGTCTGGATCAGCCGCAGAGTCGGCAACGAACGCAAGAAGATCACCACCCAGCGGCAGAAACAGATGGCCGTGATGGCCGCCACCGTCACCGAATCACTCTCCGTCGGCGGCATCCTGCTCGGCCGCACCATGGGCCGGTCCGACTCGCTCACGCGGTCCTTCGCGGACGAGTCCGAGGGCCTCGTCGACCTCGAAGTGCGGTCGAACATGGCGGGACGCTGGCGGATGGCCGTCATCTCGATCGTCATGGCCGCCATGCCCGCCGTCATCTACTGGACCGCGGGCCTGGCCCTCCAGTTCGGAGGACCCGCCGTCTCCATCGGCACGCTCGTCGCCTTCGTCTCGCTCCAGCAGGGCCTGTTCCGGCCAACCGTCAGCCTGCTCTCCACCGGTGTGCAGATCCAGACCTCGCTCGCCCTGTTCCAGCGCATCTTCGAGTACCTCGACCTGCCCATCGACATCACCGAGCCCGAGCACCCGGTCCACCTCGACCAGATCAAGGGCGAAGTCCGCTTCGAGGACGTCGAGTTCCGCTATGACGACAAGAGCGCGCCGATACTCGACGGCATCGACATCACCGTCCCCGCGGGCGACAGCCTCGCCGTCGTCGGCGCCACCGGTGCCGGAAAGTCCACGCTCAGCTATCTCGTGCCACGGCTGTACGACGTCACCGGGGGCCGCGTCACGCTCGACGGGGTCGACGTGCGGGACCTGGACTTCGACACCCTCGCGCGCGCGGTCGGCGTCGTCTCCCAGGAGACGTACCTCTTCCACGCCTCCGTCGCCGACAACCTGCGCTTCGCCAAGCCGGACGCCACCGACGACGAACTGCACGCCGCCGCGAAGGCCGCCCAGATCCACGACCACATCGCGTCTCTGCCGGAGGGGTACGACACGATGGTGGGCGAACGCGGACACCGCTTCTCCGGCGGTGAGAAGCAGCGCCTCGCCATCGCCCGCACGATCCTGCGCGACCCGCCCGTACTGATCCTCGACGAGGCGACCAGCGCCCTGGACACCCGCACCGAGCGCGCCGTGCAGGAGGCCATCGACGCCCTCTCGGCCAACCGGACCACACTCACCATCGCCCACCGGCTGTCCACCATTCGGGGCGCCGACCAGATCGTGGTCCTGGACGCCGGGCGCGCGGTCGAACGCGGCACGCACGCGGAGCTGTTGGAGCACGAGGGCCGTTACGCCGCACTGGTGCGCCGGGACGCCCAACTGGAGCCAACAAGATGAAGATATGTCGAGTTTGGTCCGTTATGTGGGTTAACGTGCCCGCATGCAGACCCACACTCCGCCACGGAGAACGATTCGACTGACGCGTCGAGGCCGGATCGCCCTCATCGCGACCGGAGCCGTCGTGGCGGCCACCGCCGTGGCGGTGTCGCTGCTGAGCACGGACGAAGCCGAGGGGCCCCAGCACGTGGTGATCCCGGAGGGCTGGCGCGCCCGCCAGGTGTACGAGGCCGTCGACAAGGCCTTCGCCCTGCCCGCGGGCACCACCAAGAAGTCCCTGGACAAGGCCCGTCTCAAGCTCCCCGAGGACGCGAGCGGCAATCCCGAGGGCTACCTCTTCCCGGCCACGTATCCGATCGACGAGAAGTCGACTCCGGCGTCCCTGCTCTCGTACATGGTCCATACGGCGAACAAGAAGTTCAGCGGCGGCACGGTCACGGCCGGGGCCGAGCAGAACGCGATGAACGTCTATCAGACGGTCACCGTCGCGAGCATGGTCCAGGCCGAGGCGGACACCAAGGCGGACATGGGCAAGGTGGCGCGCGTCATCTACAACCGCCTCGCGCGCGGTATGCCGCTCCAGATGGACTCGACGATCAACTACGCGCTGAACCGCAGCACGCTCCGCACCAGCGAGCGCGACACGAAGCTCAACAGCCCGTACAACACGTACCAGCGGATGGGTCTGCCGCCCACGCCCATCGCCAACCCAGGCGTGGACGCGATGCGTGCCGCGGTCAGTCCGGCGCACGGCGACTGGCTGTACTTCGTCACGGTCAAGCCGGGCGACACACGCTTCACTGCCGACTACGCGGAACACCAGAAGAACGTCGCGGAGTTCAACAAGAACAGCCAGAGCGCGTCCGCGTCCAGCTGAGCCCCGGCTCAGCGGACTTCACGCGGCGACCGGCACCTGAGCCAGCAGTCGGCGGATGTCCCGTACCGCCGAGCGCCCGGCACGGTTGGCGCCGATCGTGCTGGCGGACGGCCCGTACCCGACCAGATGGATTCGCGGATCGGCGACCGCACGTGTCCCCTCGACCCGGATGCCGCCGCCCGGCTCCCGCAGCCGCAAGGGTGCCAGATGGTCGATCGCCGCGCGGAAACCGGTCGCCCACAGGATGACGTCGGCGTCCACGCGACGGCCATCAGCCCATTCCACGCCGTCCTCGGTGATCCGGTCGAACATCGGCAGGCGGTCCAGGACCCTGTCGTCGATCGCCTGACGAATCGTGTCGTTGAGCGGCAGCCCCGTGACCGACACGACGCTCTGGGGCGGAAGCCCCTGCCGAACGCGTTCCTCCACGAGCGCGACCGCGGCCCGCCCCGCGCCCTCGTCGAAGGGCCCCTCGTGGAAGACCGGCGGTCGCCGCGTCACCCACGTGGTCTCGGCCGCGTACGGTGCCATCTCCATCAGATGCTGTGTGCCGGAGGTGCCGCCGCCCACGACGACGACCCGCTGACCGGCGAACTCCTCGGGACCGGGGTACTGAGCCGTGTGCAACTGCCGCCCCCGGAAGGTCTCCTGGCCCGGATAGCGGGGCCAGAACGGCCGGTCCCAGGTACCCGTCGCATTGATCAGGGCCCGCGTCGTCCAGGTCCCCGCAGAGGTCTCCACGAGCAGGCGCCCGCCCTCGCCCTCGCGTACGGTCCGTACGTCGACGGGCCGCCGAACGCGCAGGTCGAAGGTTCGCTCGTAAGTGTCGAAGTACTCCGCGATGACCTCGGAGGACGGGCGGGCCGGGTCCCCGTCCGTCAGTTCCATGCCGGGCAGCGAGTGCATCCCGTGCACCTTGCCGTACGTGAGCGAGGGCCACCGGAACTGCCATGCGCCGCCGGGCTGCGGCGCATGGTCCAGCACCACGAAGTCCCGCTCCGGCTCGAAGCCGGTGCGCCTCAGGTGATAGGCGCTGGACAGCCCGGCCTGCCCAGCGCCGATGACGACCACGTCGATTTCTCGTGCCGTGTCTTGTACCCCGATTTCGTTCACGCTTCTACTAACTCGGCTGGGGGTCCGGATCTTCCCGTCAGCTCCCACTTGCGACAAACGCCAGACAGATGAGACGTATGGGCAGTGACAGCGGCGCGGAACTGAGCCCAAAGCCGATGCGCCAGGATTGACCCATGTCCGATGCCTTCACCACCCGCGTACTGAACGTCGCCACCGGCTCCTCGGAGGCGATCGTCGACCTCACCCACGAATGCGAGGCCTTCCTCAGGGAGGCGGCGGGCGACCGCGACGGCCTGCTGAATATCTTCGTGCCCCACGCCACCGCCGGAGTCGCGATCATCGAAACCGGAGCAGGCAGCGACGACGACCTCCTCGCCGCCCTCCACACCCTGCTCCCCGCCGACGACCGCTGGCAGCACCGCCACGGCAGCCCCGGCCACGGCCGCGACCACGTACTCCCCGCGCTCGTACCCCCGCACGCCACGCTGCCGGTACTGGGAGGCCGCCTCGCGTTGGGCACCTGGCAGTCGGTGTGCCTGGTCGATACGAATCGCGACAATCCAGATAGGCAGGTTCGACTGTCGTTCCTTGGCTGAGGGCCGGGGTGTGGCGACTGCAGGGCTCATGCCCCGCCGCTTCAAACGGCGCGGTGGTTGAGGTGTGCGCGGTGAAGCGGGGCGTGAGTACGCCTCGGTCGCCGTCGTTTCCTGAGCCTCGACGTGGACGGGGCGGCCACCGCGAACCGATCGGCGCTCATCCTGTGGACGTGTAACGGCCAGGACAATCGGCGTCGCCCTGCCCGCGGGTGAGGCCGGGCGCCACCGGCGGCGGCGCCCGCTAACGGTCCAGTCGCACCGGGTCGCCCGGTGCGCTGCGGCGGACGAGCCAGGCTTCGGTGATGTGGGTGAACATCGCCTCGGCCGCACCGCTTGGGTCGTGGGCGGCGATGCGCTCGTACACGCGGCGATGGCCGCGGTTGGACGCGATGCACATGGCGCGCTCGGGTCGGCCCATGTACCGCGCGGTGTTGACGACCTGGCTCTCCAGTGCGCGTATCACCCCACGGGCGATGCGGTTTCCCGACGCCTGCATGATGACGTCGTGGAAGGCGCGGTCGTGCTCCGCATACGTGACGTGGTCGTCCACGAGTTCGTCCATCTGGTCCACCAGTGTGCGCAGCCGATCAACGACGTCCTGAGTGGCCAGCCGGGCGGCGACGTGCGCCATGTCGGACTCCAACAGCCGCCGTGTGACCACGAGGTCATCGAGGAGCTGCAGACTCTCGTCCTGGTCGATGCTCGCCGCCAGGACGTGCTCGTCGAGCATGTTCCACTTCGCCGGGGCGGTCACCATGGTGCCGGCACCCTGGCGGACCTGCACCAGTCCCTTCTCCTGCAGGATCTTCACGGCTTCCCGGATGACGGTCCGGCTCACCGCGAAGGCCTCGCAGAGAGCGGGCTCGGGCGGGAGCGGCGTCCCCGGCGGGTGCTCCCCGCGAACGATGCGCCCCACCAACTCGGCTGTGACCGCCTTCGCAAGGTTGGTCGGCCGTCGTGCCCAGGCGGGAGGCGCCGAACTGCTCTCAGCTGCTGGCTGCGTTGCCGTCATGGCTTCCTCCGGTGGTCCCGCGACCACGCGGGCGACTCGAGGCGCCATCATACGCGACAGCCATTGACGTCATACGTCATACGAGTTACGTTTCCGGGTCATCGGCGGGCGGTGGGTCCCCGCAAGGCAACGGAGAGTGATCGGCATGAAGCGGCGAGCACTGTGGGCGGCCGTCCTGGTCGCGGCGATGACGCTGTCCGGCTGCGGCAGCGCGGGATCCGGCTCCTCTTCCGACTCCGCGGACGACAAGCTCGTGGTCTGGGACTGGAAGACCGGCGAGGAGTCGGCCGCCTCCTACATCAAGCAGGCGAAAGCCGACTTCGCCGAGAAGCACCCCGATGTGAAGGTGGAGTTCGTCGCGCAGCCGTTCGACCAGTACTACACGTTGCTCGGCACGGCCATTCAGTCCGGCAAGGGCCCCGACGTCATGCTCTTCAACGGCGGCGGTGAGATACGGGACCGTACGGACGCCCTCCTGCCCCTGGACGACTACGTGGCCAAGGACAGGAAACGGCTGGCGGGTTGGGAGGCCTTCACCGCACAGGGCAGGGTCTATGCCGCGCCGGTGACGTTGCAGGGGCATCCCGTCTACTACAACAAGTCCCTCTACAAGGACGCCGGTCTCGACCCCGAAGAGCCGGCGACGACGTGGCGGGAGTTCCTGGACGACTGCAAGGCCATCGCCGAGAAGACCAAGGCCAGTTGTCTCTCCCTCGGAAACAAGGAGGGCATCGGCATCCAGTTCTTCCTCTCGGGACTGGGGCCGGGCGTCCTCACACCGCAGGAGTACGACGACTGGATCGCCGGGAAGCGGGACTGGAACTCACCCCATGTGCGACAGATCTTCGAGCTCTGGAAGGAGGCCGAGGACGTCGGCCTGAACAACGACGGGGCCAACTCGACCGCGCTGTTCAACGACGCCTTCGCCCGCTTCCAGTCCGGTGAGGCCGCCCACATCGTGGGGCTGATGTCGGACGTGGGCCACTGGAAGGACTTCAGCGAGTTCCTGGACCCGGACGACATCGGCGTGATGCGGGCTCCGCTCGTCAACTCCGAAGCCGACCCCGCCCTTCCGTACGACGGCGGTATCGGCTACGGGGTCGCCGAGTGGACGAAGAAGCCGAAACTGGCCGCAGACCTGGTGCGCTCCCTGACCTCGAAGGACGCTCTCAAGGCGTTCTACGCCGACGCAGGCGCGGTCGCATCCGACACCACCCTTGACGTGTCGGGCGGCGGCCAGGCCCTCACCACGATCGTGTCGGAGATCAAAACCGGCAAGCCCGCACTGCACGTCGCGCTGTCCTCGAAGACGCTGGATCTGATGGGCAGGCTGTCCCAGCAGATCCTGAGCGGATCGACCAGCGTCGACGACGCTTTGCGGAAGCTGGCCGACTCCGACCAGAAGGGCTGAATCCGTGCCGCTCCGGGGTTCGCCCTCGTCGGTCCGCCCGGCTGATAGCGGGCGGACCGACAAGACGCAGGCCGGGCAGCGCACGCGCCGTACGGATCCCGGGGTGCCTGCCCCGCGGGGCATCAGTGGGCAGCGTGCCGAACGCCTCGCGCCCTACATCCTGTTGGCCCCGGCCATTGCGATCGTCGTGGCGTTCCGCCTGGTCCCGCTGCTCATGGGCGTCAACTTCTCCTTCACCGGCGACGGCGAGCGCGACGGCACCGCGGTTGGCCTGGACAACTACGCGGAACTGTTCCGGGACCCGCTCTTTCGCACAGCCTTGGAGAACGTCGGACTGCTCGTGTTGCTGCTTCCGGTGGCGGTGGCGATTCCCGGCCTGCTCGCGACGTTCATCTATCTGCGCGTGCCCGGGCACCGGATCCACCGCAGTGTCTACTTCTTTCCTGCCGTGCTCTCTCCGGTGCTCGTCGGCGCGATCTTCAACCTGCTGCTGGCCTTCGACGGCCCGCTCAACGCGGCCCTCGGGAACACCGGCATCGATCCCGTCGACTGGCTCGGCGATCCGGACATCGCCATGTTCACGGTGGTCGGCGTTCACGTCTGGGCGACGTTCGGGATGGCCCTGGTGGTCTTCCTCGCCGGGTTCTCCACCCTGGACGCCACACTCCTCGACGCCGCCCGGGTCGACGGCGCGTCGTTGCCCCAGGTCATCTGGCACGTGATCGTCCCGGGCCTGTCCCGCACCCTTCAGTTCGTGTTCGTCACCACCATGATCGGGATGCTGACGTCCATGTTCGGCCTGCTCTACGTGATGACCAGCGGCGGCCCGGAGGGGGCCACCTATCTGCCCGAGTACTACATCTGGGTCCAGCAGGGGGAGATGAACCGGCCGGCGCTCGCCTCGGCCGCCTCGACGGTTCTCTTTCTCCTGATGCTCGTAGTGGGGCTCGCGCAGATCGCGCTGCTCCGCCGCGCGGGGAGGGAGCACTGATGCGCCGCGTGCGCCTGCGTGTGTGGGTGGTCGCCGTCCCGATGGCCGCCCTGGCAGTGGCGACGATCTACCCTCTGGTGTTCACCGCCAACGTCGCCATGAAGACCCGGCACGACTACATCCTCGACCGGTTCTCCCTGACGAGTTCCCTGTTCTGGGACAACATCGCCACGGCATGGACGAGTGTCGGCCTGGGGCGGTACTTCGCCAACTCCGTCATCGTGGTGGCGTCCGCGGTCGCCCTCCTTCTGCTGATCGGCTCGATGGCCGGCTTCGCGCTGAGCCACCTGCGGTTCCGGGGCTCACGGGCCCTGTTCCTCTGCTTTCTCGCGGCGCTGTTCATCCCGTTCCAGGTGATCATGGTCCCGCTTGCGCGGGTCATGGCGGACAGCGGCCTCATGGATACCTATCCCGGGCTGATCCTCGCCTACGTCGCGCAGTTCCTCCCGTTCACGATCTTCCTGATGACGAGCTACTACTCCGGGATCCCGGGCGAGATCATGGACGCGGCCAGGATCGACGGAAACACGACGTACGGCGTCTACCGGCGGATCATGCTGCCGATCGGCCGCCCGGCGCTGCTGTCGGTCGGCATCCTCAACGCCCTGTTCTGCTGGAACGACGTGCTCATCTCCCTGCTGATGATGCCGTCCCCCGAACACCGCACCCTCATGGTCGGAGTCACGTCACTGCGCGGGCAGTACTCCGACGACATCCCCACCTTCGCCTCCGGGGTGCTGATCGCCGCACTGCCGGTCCTCGTGCTCTACCTCTTCTTCCAGCGCCAGATCGCCGACGGGATCACCGCCGGTGCCACGAAGGGCTGACATGCGGATAACCGGGTTTCGCACCCTCACGACCGTCCACGAATGGGGCCGGCCCATCGGTGACGCCAACGGCGTCTACGCCGACGGGGTCACCCCGGTGCCGATCATCCTGGTGGACACCGACGCGGGCATCACCGGCGTCGGACTGGGACCTCACATAGAAGTGGACGCCGTCTTCTCCGCCATCGACGGCGAGGACCCGCGGTGCGTGACCGCGCTCTACGACCGCATGCTGCGGCACACCTTCAAGGCCGGCCACGCCGGAGCCCTCTTCGGGACCATCGGTGCCCTCGACACCGCCCTGTGGGACATCAAGGCGAAGGCTGCGGGCGAACCGCTGTGGCGCCTTCTGGGGGGAGGCGACCGGAGGGTCCCCGCCTACGCATCGGCCCTCGACATCGCCCTGAGCGACGACGAACTGGCCCACGTCTACCAGGCCTACGCCGAGCACGGCCTGCGGGCGGCCAAGCTCAAGGGCGGCCTGGACGTCGAGCGGGACCGCGACCGGCTGGCCCTCGTACGAGAGGTCCTGACCAAGGCCGGACGGGGGGCGCGGCCGGCCCTGATGCTTGACGCGAACGAGACCTGGACCCGCAAGCAGGCGGTCCGTCACGTCGGGGAACTGGAACGCACGCTCGACCTCACCTGGGTCGAGGAACCCGTCCGGCGCTGGGACGCCGAAGGAATGGCCGCCGTCGGACGGGGAATCCGGGCTTCGGTCGCCAGCGGTGAGAACCTCAGCGGCCTTGAGCAGTACCGGCCGCTGCTGGCCCTGGGCGCGGTCGACATCGTCCAGACGGCGGCGGTCTGGGGCGTGACCCACTTTCTTCGGGTCGCCGCCCTGGCTCACGCCCACGACCTGCCCGTCAGCCCGATCGGCGATACTCCTGTGGCGCTCCTGCACGCCGCGACGTCCGTGCCCAACCTCATCGCCGCCGAGCTGCAGAACCTCCAGCCGCCCCTCGGCCTCTCCCTCGACCTGCACGTCGAGGACGGTGCCTTCGTCCTCGGTCACTCGCCGGGCCTGGGCATCGAGGTCGACGAGGAAGCGATAACGGCGTCAGGGCGACAGCACACGGCCGCACCCGAAGGTCCCGGCATCCGGCCCGATCACGCAGGACGACGACTGCTCACAGCGGCCGGTCACCACGCCGGCACGCAGCAGCACCATCCCGATCCTCCCCGGTTCCTCGTACCGCATCCCGTCAACGAAGTGCCGCGCACCGCTGGGCCCTGACCGGCTCAGACCACCCCGACCGCGAAGAAGGGACATAGCCATGCACTCGCTCCTCGCACGGCCCACGAGAACGTCCGTCGTGGCGACCGCCGCGACCCTGGCCACCGGACTGCTCGCAGCCCTGCCCTCCGACGCACACGCCGCTCCCAAGGGGTACAGACTCGTCGTCGCTCCCACCGGCGCTCCACGCGCCAGCGACCACGGGCCGGGCACGGTCAGCCGGCCGTTGAAGACCCTGGCGGAGGCGCAGCGCCGGGCCCGGGTCCTCGCTGCCCGAGGCGACGTCACCGTGAACCTCCTCGGCGGGACCCACCGGCTCACCTCGCCGCTGCGCTTCGGCGCAGCCGACTCCGGCCGCGACGGGCACACGGTGACCTGGAAGGCCGCGCCCGGAGCGAAGCCCGTGGTGAGCGGCGCGGAACCGGTCACCGACTGGGAACTCGACGACCCGGACAAGGGCATCTACAAGGCACAGGTCGGCACCGGCTTCGACACCCGTCAGCTCTACGTCGACGGCGTCCCGGCACAGCGCGCGCGCCTCGCGCTGAACCGGTCCGACATCTCGCTCAACCCGACCGGCTTCACCTTCGACAACCCGGACCTGGATCACCTGGCCACGCTGCCCGACCAGAAGCGCATCGAACTCCAGGCAATGCTGTCGTTCACCAACCGCTTCGCGCCCGTGGAGAGCATCTCCGGCTCCAGGGTCGTGATGCAGCAACCCGCCTGGGACAACAACACCTACGGATACGACACCATCCAGTCCCCGTTCCGGACGCCGACGTTCTGGCTGCTGAACTCCAAGAGCTTCCTCGACGAGCCCGGAGAGTGGTACCTGGACACGACGGCCGGCACGCTGTACTACAAGCCGCTCGAGGGACAGGACCTGGAGAGTGCACAGGTCGAGCTCCCGCGCATGGAAACGCTTCTCGAGGTCGGCGGCACCTACGACGAGCCGGCCCATGACCTCCGGTTCCAGAAAATGGCCTTCACCGGCACCACGTGGCTGCACCCCAGCTCGCCCAACGGATACGCCAACCAGCAGACGGGCGCGTTCATCACCGGCGTGCAGCCCCACCGGCCGGCCGATGCCTTCACGTCATGTGCGGTCGGCTGCAAGGGATTTGAGGGAGCACGCAACAACTGGGCACAGGCGCCCGCGGCCGTGCAGGTATCGGCGGCGGACGGCATCACCTTCGCCGACAACCGCTTCGTCAACCTCGGCTCGGTCGGGCTCGGCATCGGCAACGACGCCAACGCACACGCCACCGGCGTCGGATTGGGCGCGCAGAACATTTCCGTCACCGGCAACACGTTCACCGCGAGCGCCGGCGGCGGCATCGTGGTCGGCGGAGTGCGTCCCGACGCGCACCACCCGTCCGACGAGCGCATGACCAACCGCGACATCCTGATCGGCAACAACCGCATCTTCTCCACGGCGCTGGAGTACCTCGACCAGGACGGCATCTTCGCCAGCTACGCCACCCGGCTGACCATCGAGCACAACGACGTTTCCGACATGCCGTACTCCGGCATCGGGATCGGCTACGGATGGGGTGCCAACGACCCGGGCGGCAGCCCTGAGTACATCGCCCGCGGACTGTACGACTTCCAGCCGATCTACGACACGCCCACGACCCTGACGGAACTCCACGTGGTGGGCAACCACGTGAGCGACGTCGTACACACGCTGTTCGACGCCGGCTGCATCTACACGCTCTCCGCCAACCCCAAGGGCACCATCAAGGAGAACTTCTGCGAGAAGAGTGGGCAGCTCGGCCTGTACTTCGACGAGGGATCCCGCTACATGACCGCGAACCGCAACGTCTTCCTCAACACCGCCAGCCAGTGGGCGCATGCCAACAACCAGAACAGCAACCTCACCGGCGATCAGACCCTGATCGGAAACTACGCGACCAACCCCAACATCACCGGCCTCGTCGATGGCGAGCGCGGCAACGTCGTACGGGACAACACCATCTTCACCAGCGGCAACATCCCCGCAGAGGCCAGAGAGATCATGTCCAACGCGGGTGCGGCCGACCCGAAGCGCGGCCGCATCGAGGAGTGACGGTGCCGACGACCATGTCGACGCGGTGACCTGACCGTTGTTGGTCACCGTCACCGTCACAGGCGGACGAGACCCGGCCGCGTCCTCTCGCTCTCGCCGCACCCGCGCACGCACCGGGACGAGTGGGCGCAGCCGGGTCTTCGCCACCGCCCTGCCGGCGGGCCGTGCCGCGCGGAGTCCGCTGGGCGCGCTCGCCACCGTCGGCTGGGGCGCTGTCGGCCGTTCATGGAGTGTGACCGGGGCGGTGCAGGACCGGGCGCAGGGCCTCGATGACGCCGGGGTCGTCCACCGTGGAGGGAATGGGCTCGTCGTGGCCGTCGGCGATGCCGCGCATGGTCTTGCGCAGGATCTTGCCTGAGCGGGTTTTGGGCAGAGCGGCGACGATCGTGACGTCCTTGAGGGAGGCGACGGCGCCGATACGTTCGCGTACGAGCCGGACGAGTTCGGCCTCGACCTCGCTCGGGTCGCGGGCGGTGCCGGCCTTGAGGACGACGAAGCCGCGGGGGATCTGTCCCTTGAGTTCGTCGGCAACGCCGATGACGGCGCATTCGGCGACGTCGGGATGGGCGGCCAGGGCCTCTTCCATGCTGCCCGTGGACAGCCGGTGGCCGGCGACGTTGATGACGTCGTCGGTGCGGCCCATGACGAAGACGTAGCCGTCGTCGTCGATGTGTCCGCTGTCACCGGTGAGGTAGTAGCCGGCGTAGGCGGAGAGGTAGGAGGCGACGTAGCGGTCGTCGTCGTTCCAGAGGGTGGGGAGTGCGCCGGGCGGCAGGGGGAGCTTCACGACGATCGCGCCGTCGGCGCTCGCGGGCGCCTGCTCGCCCGAGGGGTCGAGGACGCGGACGTCCCAGCCCGGCAGCGGGCGGGTGGGGGAGCCGGGCTTGAGGGGAGCGGCTTCGATGCCGACCGGGTTGGCGACGATGGGCCAGCCGGTTTCGGTCTGCCACCAGTGGTCGATCACCGGGATGTCCAGGAGGGCGCTCGCCCAGTGGTAGGTCTCGGGGTCGAGGCGCTCACCGGCGAGGAAGAGGTAGCGCAGGTGGGAGAGGTCGTAGCCGGCGGTGAGTGCTCCCTTCGGGTCCTCCTTGCGAATGGCCCGGAAGGCGGTGGGTGCCGTGAACATGGTCTTGACCTGGTATTCGGCGGCGACGCGCCAGAACTGGCCCGCGTCCGGGGTACCGATCGGCTTGCCCTCGTACAGGACCGTCGTCGCTCCGGCCAGCAGGGGCGCGTAGACGATGTACGAGTGCCCGACGACCCAGCCGACGTCGGAGCCGGTGAACATCGTCTCGCCCGGGCCCACGTCGTACACGGCGCCCATCGACCAGTGCAGGGCGACCGCGTAGCCGCCGCAGTCACGCACGACTCCCTTGGGCTTTCCGGTCGTTCCGGACGTGTAGAGGATGTACAGGGGATCGGTGGCGGGGACGGGAACGCAGTCGGCCGGCGGTGCGGCGGCGACCAGGTCGGCCCAGTCGAGATCGTCGGGTCCCAGCGCGGCCTGCTCCTGCGGGCGTTGCAGGATCACGCTCTTCTCCGGCTTGTGGACCGCGAGTTCGATGGCCCGGTCGAGCAGGGGCTTGTACGCGATGACCCGCTTGCCCTCGATGCCGCAGGAGGCGGAGACGACCACCTTGGGGGCGGCGTCGTCGATGCGGAGGGCGAGTTCGCGCGGGGCGAACCCGCCGAAGACGACCGAGTGGACCGCGCCGATGCGTGCGCAGGCCAGCATCGCGATGGCCGCCTCGGGGACCATTGGCATGTAGATCACCACGCGGTCGCCGTGTCCCACGCCGAGCTGCGTGAGTCCTCCGGCGAAGGCTGCCACCTCGCTCCTCAGCTGGGCGTAGGTGTAGGTGCGGCGGGTGTCGGTCACGGGGGAGTCGTAGATGAGGGCGGGCTGTTCGCCGCGGCCGGCTTCGACGTGCCGGTCGAGCGCGTTGAAACAGACGTTGAGCTGCCCGTCGGGAAACCAGCGGTAGAACGGTGCGCCCGAGGAGTCCAGGGCGCGTTGCGGAGTGACATTCCAGTCGATGCCCTCGGCCGCATTCAGCCAGAAGCTCTCCGGGTCCTCAGTACTGGCGCGGAAGACATCCTCGTACGTTCCCATCGCGCACTCCTTTTGTGGCATCAAGGGGCGGGCATGTTGCGGCGTGCGGAACCGTGTCGGACACAAGTACCGTATGCCGACCGGCATGGTCGAGCAGGATGCCGGAGGCTCGCGGAGGCGCTCCGAGCCCTGTGTCAGGATCTTGAGGTGCCCACCCCTCAAGCCCACGGCAACGTGATGGCCACGACAGCCAGGTCCGCGCGGATGGAGAAATGACGACCGATGACTGATACCGCTGCGGTCGAGATTCTCGCCGACGTCCACCGGGGCGTCGGCCGCATCCTCTTGAACCGGCCCAAGGCGCTCAACGCCCTGACGACAGACATGGTCGCCGCCATCGACCGCGTGCTCGCCGGGTGGGAGGACACACCGCTGTCCGCTGTGGTGCTCGCCAGTACCAGCACGAAGGCGTTCTGTGCCGGTGGAGACATCCGTACGATCCGCGAGCACAGCCTCGCCGGGGATGCCGAGGCCAGTGAGCGGTTTTTCGCCTCCGAGTACCGGCTCAACGCCCGGATCGCGGAATATCCCGTCCCGGTCGTGTCGCTCATCGACGGCCTGTGCATGGGCGGCGGTCTCGGTCTGTCCGTCCACGGCAGCTTCCGCGTCGTCACCGAGGGCGCGGTGCTGGCGATGCCCGAGACCGGGATCGGGTTCTTCCCGGACGTCGGGGCCAGCTACTTCCTGCCGAGGCTGCCCGGCGCGATCGGCATGTACCTGGGACTGACCGGGCACCGGCTCGACGCGGCCGACGGTCTGTATACGGGGCTGGCCACGCACTTCGTTCCCAGGGACGGGCTCGACGCGGTCGGGGATGCCCTGGCCGACAGTCCCGGCGACCCGGTGGACGTGGTCCTGAACCGTCTCGCCGGCCGTTCCCCGGTGGCGGGCAGCAGGCTGGCGGAGGTACGCGGGGACGTGGACTGGGCGTTCGGCGCGCCGAGTCTCGGCGAGATCGAGAAACGCCTGCGCCACCTCGACACCCCCTGGGCCGCAGACGCGCTGGTCGCCCTGGAGTCCGCCTCGCCGCAGAGCCTGGAGATCACTCACGCCCTGCTGGCCCGGGGCAGGCAGCGTGCGTTGCGCGAGTGCCTCGGCGCCGAACTCGCCCTCACGCGCACGACCATCCGCACGCCGGACTTCCTGGAGGGCGTCCGCGCGGCTCTGGTCGACAAGGACCGCACTCCCAACTGGCAACGTGCGTCGCTCGGCGGACGGACGCTGCCGTCCTGAGCATGTCCATCTCCCCCTGGTGCGACCTCGAGATCGCCAACGAGACCATGGCGACCAACGCCGAGACGGACAAGATTCTCAGCAAGGAACTGCTGGAGTTCTTCCGGGAGGCCTGGATCGGCGGCACGGGCATCGCGGCCCGGACACCCGGATCAATCTGGACCGGGCGGACCTGAGCGGTCTGCCCCCGACCCTCGTCTCCTGGGGAACGTACGAGGTCCTGGCAGGCGAGGACGAGGAGTTCGCCGCCCGCGTCAAGGACGCCGGAATCGACACGGCGACCGTGGTGGTCCCGGGAGGCCAGCACTCGTACGTCTACGGTGCCGGCCGGGTTCCGGAGGTCGACGCCGCCATCGCGCAGATCGGCGCGTGGGTCCGGGAGAAGACGAAGATCTGACCGAACGGTACGGGCGCGGCAGTCGCAAGATCCGCGCGCCTGCCGGATCGGGACGGTGGACGGACGCCGACATGGCCTGCGGTGGCGCGCAGGTCCGCGACGCCCGCGCCCTCGTCCCGGTCCGGCGGACGACGGGCGGGACGGCGGCCGACCACGACGGCAGCTTCAGCTACGCGCACCGCCGCGCGCGACCGAGCTCGCCGACTTTCGGGTCGCCGTCCGGGCCGAGGATCCGTCGCGTCCGGTCGGCAGCGACGTCGCCGCAGCCGTCGAGGACGTACCCACCCGACGCTCCGCCCGTCAGCGCTGCGGACGGCCGGCGCCAAGCTCGCAGTCCAGCTGGCGAACCTCCCCGTCGACTGAGGGACAACGGCGGCGGAGTGCACGGCACTCAGTTGATGTCTCACCGCCGTCTGGCCCGCGACCGCGAGGCCGATGGCTCACGACCTTCAGGCCCGGAGGCGGGCGCCTGTTCCCAGCCGGGCGGTGACGTCACGGGGAGTGAGGGTGGAGTGTTCCGTGGAGCATTCGACGACGACGCGGACCGGGGCGTCGCAGTCGGTGTGACGGACGTCCAGTGCGGGGCCTTCGGGGCCGAGGGCGTACGTCTCGCCCCACTGGCTCAGTGCCATCAGTACGGGCCACAGGTCCCAGCCCTTGCGGGTCAGGCGGTATTCGTTGCGGGAGCGGCTGCCCGGCTCCCGGTAGGGGACGGTCTTGAGGATGCCGGCCGAGGTCAGCTTGCGGAGGCGGTCGCTGAGGACGGCCTCCGACAGGCCGATGTGGCGGTGGAAGTCGTCGAAGCGGCGGACGCCGTTGACCGCGTCACGCAGGATCAGCAGCGTCCATTTCTCCCCGATCACGTCGAGCGTGCGCTGGACGGGGCAGTTCTCGGTACTCGCCTCAAGCCACTCCATTCCGCCATCGTACGAGCCTGACTTCGCCATTGACAGCCAGGTGAGCGAAAGTCTAGCTTCACTTGAAAAAGTCAGCTGACAGTCAGAGGGAAGGGCGCCGGCCGTGGGGCGAACGCGTACGTACAACTGGGAAGATCCCGCGATCCTGGCGGAGGCCGCCGGGCGCATGGCCGGCATCGACTTCCTGCGTGAGCTGCGGGCGGGACGGCTGCCGGGGCCGCCCATCAACTACACCGTCGACTTCGCCCTGGACGAGGTGGAGCCCGGCAGGGCGGTCTTCTCCCTGACGCCGGGAGAGGAGCACTACAACCCGATCGGCAGCGTGCACGGCGGCATCTTCGCCACCCTGCTCGACTCGGCGGCGGGCTGCGCCGTCCAGTCCACCCTCCCGCAGGGCATGGCGTACACCTCGCTCGACCTGACCGTGAAGTTCCTGCGACGGATCACCGTGGACACGGGCCAGGTGCGCGCCATCGGCACGGTGGTCAGCAAGGGCCGCCAAACCGCCCTCGCCCAGGCCCAGTTGGTCGACGCGACGGACCGGCTGCTCGCCCACGCCACCAGTAGTTGCATGCTCTTCCCGGTACCCGCTCCTCGGCCGTGACTCCGCAGGCCAGGTCGTCGGCGTGTGGGGGCAGCCGGGACAACAGGGAGTGCATCGATATTCCGCTCATCGGCGGCCCGCTGCCCCCTGGGAGCTCGTCGATTTTTTGGATTACGTTCGCAATACCATAGACTGGTGAAGTCCGTGAAGGCAAGCGACCCTTCCGGTCGGCGAAGGAGCGTGTGCTGTGGTGCGGTACGGAAAAGAGCACAAGTCGGAGACGAGGCGGCGGATCATCGAGACGGCGGGCCGCCGGCTCAAGCAGGACGGTATCGACGGCTCTGGAGTCTCGACGCTCATGAAGGACGCGGGGCTGACCAACGGGGCCTTCTACGCTCACTTCGAATCCAAGGACGACCTCGTCACCACGGCAATCGCCGAGCAGTTGAAGGTGCAGGCCGAGGACGTCGTCGCGCGGGCTGCTCCTGGCCGTGCCGGACTCGAGCAGATCGTGCGGGGGTACCTGTCGCCCCAGCACCGTGACAGCCTTGGCGACGGTTGCCCCAACGCCGCTCTGCTCGACGAGATCGGGCGCTGCACCGACACAACCAGGCAGGCGTACACCGACGGCGTGCTGGTCCTCGTCGAGGGCATTGCCGCCCGCATGGCGCCCGAGGACCCGTCCTCCGCACGTGTGAAGGCGCTCAGCCTCCTCGGTCTGATGGCCGGGACACTGCAGCTTTCCCGCGCCTTGACCGACAGTCGGCTCGCCAAAGAGCTCCTCGATCAGGGGGTCGACAACGCCCTCGCCCTGTTGGACGCCGGGCAGCGCGTCTGACGCACCACACCCCTGGCCCCAGGCCGTGTGGCCCTCGGGGGAGCGGTCCGGAGCCGGCAGGTTCTCTCCAGTTGGGACTCAGTCGACGCCTTCGGTGATCACCTCCTGCGCTGCCGGCGGCTGCACGCTCTTTCCAATCCCTGCGCCCTGAACCGCGACGGGCACTTCACGGCTCGCGCCGGGCAGCGCTCCCGGCCGAGGCCGCGGCTGACGGCCGTACCGCCGCGCGTACGCATCAATTCGCCCTGGCCGAACGCGGGGAGCCGCGCGTTCCGTGCGCTGCCGCGACTCTCGTGCTGCTTCTGCTGCCGATCACCCAGGGGCGTGAGTGGGGCTGGGCCTCACTGAGTACGATCGGCTGCTTCGCCGGTGCCGCTGCCATGGGAGCCGTATGGGTGCTGGTCGAGCGGAAGGTGCCGGAACCGCTGGTCGGCATGCGGATGTTCGCCCACCGGCCGGTTCCATCTCCCGTTCCGCCGACAGCGCCATCGGCGGCGCGGTGATCACCGCCGTGCCGGACTCCGAGAGCGTCGGACACCTCCCCGCCGGTTCCCGGCACTGCCTGCCGAATCGCAGTTCGCCCTCAGGTTCGTCCTCGCCGGGGCAGCCTGCGCGCTGATAGCGCTGATAGCGCTGATAGCGCTGATAGCGCTGGTCGTCTGGTTCGGCCTGCGGCACATCCGGCTGGCACAGCACCATGCCGCCGAAGCGGCGGCGGACCGGGTTGCCGTGACCGAGTCCGAGGTGCTGCCCGGGAGCAGGTGAGGCCCGTACGGAGCCCTGGCGCGGCGGCGTCAGGACAGGGCTTTCGCCTCTGGCGTCGCTGGGGACACCGTCACTGCGGATCGGACCGGACCGGACCGGACCCGACCTGGTCTGGCCGATCACCATGCACCGCCCGGGCAGGCCCGCCTTCGCGACCGGGCGGCTGTCGGCGGAATTGTGCGCGGACAGCTGTGTGCAGCGGTCGGTAGCGGAGTCTCCCCGCTTCGGCGTCAGGCCTGCTCCTCCGCCACCCATGTGAGTACGGTCATAATTCCAAGCCTGGCCAGGACCTTGTCCGCGGGCTTGGCTCCTGCTTATTGTCATACGGTCATAATTCAAAATCCTCGACGGGTCCCGGGCCCGGAAGGGGCGGTCGCATTCACGCAGGCCAAAACGCGTGCCAGAGCCTGATCGTCCAACCCGCCTGTTCGGCCCGATTCCACGCTGTCCATGACCGGGGCGGAGCCGCTCCGTCCAGCCGCATTGGAGAAAACGCATGTCTTCCTCGAACGTCGAGCCCCGAACGTCCACCGCCGACCTGCACCGGCTTGCCGACGAGTACGTCAAGCTCGTCAACCTGCGTGACCTCGACGCCCTGTTCGCCCTGTACTCGCCGGACTTCCGCAACCACGCCGCCGACGGCACCGCCACCGGCCTCGAGGAGACCCGCGCGGTGCTGGCGTCGTTCCTCGACGCGGTCCCCGACTTCGCCGCCACGCCGGTCCGTGTCGTCGCCGAGGACGATTGGTTCGCGATCAGCTTCATCCTCACCGGCACGAACACCGGGTCCTTCAACGGCACTCCCGCCACCGGCCGATCGATCGAGGTGCTGGAGCTCCGCATGTTCAAGGCGGCCGACGGGAAACTCACCGACCACTGGGGCCTCATCGACCTGGCGACGCTCTTCGCCCAGCTGCAGTCCTGAGAGGGTCGTACGTGAGTTGATGCCTGCTTCACCCTTTCGGGAGGAGCAGGCGGGCCGGCCGCAGCGTCGCTGGGCGGCTACCCGGCTGAGCATCTTGTCCTTGTCTTCGTTCGCGTCCACCGACGGGTTCTGGATGGTGAGGTCGGTCCACGGCGAGACGCTGACGATCGCGCCCGGGGTGGCCTCGCCCTTCGCGAGCAGGCGCAGCGGCAGCATCACCGCGAGGGCGCCGCCGATGGAGTGGCCGGTGCTGCCGATGTTGCGCGGCTCGTAGCCCTGCGAGAGCAGCCATCGGTAGGCCGTCTCGGCGTCGTCGAGCTGGGCGGGGTAGGGGTGCTCGGGCGCGAGGCGGAAGTCCACGACGAGGGAGCGGGCTCCGGCCGCCTTGGCGATGTGGCCGGCGGCCTTGCGGTCCGAGTGCATCGAGGCGGCGACGGATCCGCCGAAGTGGAAGTGGAGCAGCGCCTTGTCGGGGTCGGCGCCCTCGGGGATGGCCCACAGCGCGGGTACGCCGCCCGCGTCGACCTCGGCGTAGGTGACGCCTTCCGGCTCGGTCGCCGCCTTGTGGTTCGAGTCGACGATGTCGCGGACGATGGCCAGGTCGAGGCCGGGTATGGCCGTCTTCGCGTTCGCGCGCTCGAGGAAGTCCGTGAACTGCCCTCGCCGAGGTCGGCTCGGCATGCCCGTGATGAGGTCGGCGACCTCGCCTGTGAAGTCGTCACCATCCGTTACGAACAGTAAGGCGGGTGACTGCCTCGAAACCGCTGACGCTGCCGCCCTCCTTCTGCGGAGCGCCCTCGGTGGGACACCAACCGGCATGTGCGGTTGAGGTTCCCGGGGTGAACAAGATCCTCCTGAGGGTGTTCGCCGACACCTCCGCACGGACCGAAAGGACTGAATCCAATTCAAATTCTTGATGGTTGTACTGTGTCGATGTGGTGACCGTGGCCCGGCGTATCGACATCTCGGAGCCGTCAAAGGTAATGGCTTGCCCAGGTAACGCCTCTCGCAATCCCTGCCCATGCGTATGGCTTCTGCCCCGGCTTTCCGTCCCCGCTTCCCGAGAAAACCCGTGCGCGAAGGCTAGCTGTACTGAGTTCAGTTCTGTAGCGTCCCCGGCGATGGCACGGCACCGGACCGTGCCATGGGAAGGAGAGCCGGAGGATGAGTGCCACTCAGCAGCCCGCCAAATCAGGGGAGGAGTCAGCGGCGTACGAACCGCGTACGGTGCGCCGCGCGATGCTCGCCGGGAGCCTGGGCACCCTGATCGAATACTACGACTTCAGTGTCTATGGCTATCTCGCCGTAGTGATCGCTCCGCAGTTCTTCCCGAGCGACGATCCGGCGGCCTCGCTCCTGGCGGCGCTCGCGGTGTTCGCCACCGGGCTCGTGGTGCGGCCGGTCGGTGGCGTGTTCTTCGGGTGGCTGGGCGACCGATGGGGGCGCCGCAAGGCGCTGGTCTCCTCGGTGCTGTGCATGGGAGTGGCCAGCAGCATCACCGGACTGCTGCCGACCTACAGTCAGATCGGTGTGGCCGCCGCTGTGCTGCTCCTCCTCACCCGGCTGGTGCAGGGCATCTCCACGGGCGGGGAGTCGGTCGGCGCCTACACCTACATCTACGAATCGGCACCACCGCAGCGGAGGGCCTTCCTGGGTGCCGTCACACCCATCGGGTCCAACCTCGGGTTCATGTTCGCCGCTGCCACGGCCGGGGTGATCTCCGCGCTCGCCACCAAGGACCAGATGGCCGACTGGGGCTGGCGGCTGCCCTTCCTGATGGCCGTGCCGCTCACGCTGTTCTGCCTGTGGGCGCGGCTGCGGATCGAGGACACCCCGGAGTTCGAGGAGGCCGCACGGCGCGCGGACATTCCCGCGGCTCCGATCCGGGAGGTCCTGTCCACCCACCGTGCGGCGCTGCTGCAGTCCATCGGCCTGTCCATGGCGCAGGGCGGCGCCATCTTCCTCGGCCTGACGTACATCGGCATCTATCTCACCAACGACCTGGGGTACGACTCCACGCAGGTGCTCTGGCTGAGTGCGGGCGTCGTGCTCGTCACCGTGCTGCTCATGGTCCCGGCCGGATGGCTCGCCAGCCGATTCGGCTCCCGTCGCGTCCTGCTGTTCGGGATGCTGGGATTCCTCGTGACCGCCTACCCCGCGATGATGCTCATGGGCCGGGGCAGTCTGGCCCTGGCCGGGCTGGCCTACCTGCTCTTCATGTTGAGCAGCGCGTTCGTGCAGGTTCCGGCGGCCAGTCTGTGGCCGCATCTGTTCGAACGCCGGGTCCGCTACACCGGGATGGCGATCGGGTACAACATCGGCACCGTCCTCGCGGGCGGTACGGCTCCGTACATCGCGACCTTCCTGGTCCAGCGGACCGGGAACCTGCTCTCCCCGGCGTTCTTCGTCATGCTGGTCTGCCTGATCGGAATCGGTGCCCTGCTCACCGTCCGCAAGGATGTGTGAGGCTGGCCGCTTCAGCGGTTCAGCGTGCGGTCCAGCCTCCGTCGACGTACAGCTCCGAGCCGGTCATGAAGCCCGCGTCGTCCGAGGCGAGGAACGCCACGGCGCCCGCCACCTCCTCGGTCGTGCCCAGCCGCCCGAGCGGGGTGCCCTCAATCATCGCGGTGAGCCGTGGCGTGCCCTGCCACAGCTCCCGCGACAGGGGCGTCTCGATAAAACCGGGGTGCAGCGAGTTGACCCGTACACCGCGCCCGCCCCAGTGCAGCGCCGCGTTCTTGGTCATCAGCCGTACGGCGCCCTTGGCCGCGTGGTACGAGAACTGGGCGCCGAAGCCGCCGACGGTACCGAAGATCGAGGCGATGTTGACGATGGAGCCGCCGCCGGAGCGCTCGATCGCCGGGCCGCCATGCTTCATACCGAGCCACACCCCGGTCTGCGTCACCCCGATCACCCGGTCCCAGGTCTCCCTGGTCTCGGTCTCCACCGTGCCCATCGCGGCGATCCCCGCGTTGTTGACCAGCACCGACAGGCTTCCCAGACGGTCGGTCACCCGGGCGACGACCGTTTCCCAGGCCGTCTCGTCGGTGACGTCCAGGCGCAACCCCAGGGCGCCGCCCGGCAGTTCCCCTGCGAGCTTCTCGCACTGGTCCTCGTCGAGATCGGTGACCACGACGGTCGCGCCCTCGGCGGCCAGCCGTCGCGCGATCGCTTCGCCGATGCCTCCGGTGGCGCCGGTGACCAGCGCCACCCTTCCCGACAGCCGGTCTTCCCTCACCACTGCTCACACCCCTTCAGGTACGCGACACATCAGATACGTGGCATATCGACCGACAGACCGGAACGCAGCAGCGCCGGCACCGCCGAGCCGACCCGGTCGAAGCCCGGGCCGACGGTGCGCCCGGCGAGATGACGGGCGTGGATACCCTCCGCGATGACCGCCAGCTTGAAGTAGCCGAGGGCCCGGTGGAAGGGCAGCGCGGACACGTCGCGGCCGGATCGCGCCGCGTACCGTGCCGCCAACTCGGCGGCGGAGAGGAAGCCCGGGTTGGCCGCCGGGACGTGCCGTCCGCCGAGGACCGGCTCGCACGCGGGGTCCCAGTACACGAGGAGCAGGCCGAGGTCGGCGAGGGGATCGCCCAGCGCGGCCATCTCCCAGTCGACGATCGCGGCGATCCACCCCGGGTCGTCGGCGCTCAGGATGACGTTGTCCAGCCGGTAGTCCCCGTGCAGGACCGCCGGAGCGGCACCGTCGTCCCGCACCAAGGCCAGTCCGCGTTCCAACTTCCCGTGCAGCGCGTCCAGTTCGGGAAGCTCACGGGTGGCGACCCGGTCCCACTGGCTGCGCCATCGCCGCACCTGCCGCTCGAGGTATCCGGCTGGACGCCCGAATCCGCCCAGCCCGATCTCGTACGGGTCGAGCGCGTGGAGGGCGGCCAATTGGTCGACCAGGGCCTCGGAGCAACGCCTCGCGTCGTCGGCGGACAGTCCGGCCGCCTGATCACCGTCCCGCAGCACGGCACCGTCGACGAAGGAGACGACAGTGAACGGCGCGCCGATCACGGACTCGTCGGCGCAGGAGAGCACGGTCCGCGGCACCGGGACCTCCGTGGCGGCGAGCGCGGCCATGACGCGGTACTCGCGGTCCATGTCGTGCGCGGTGGGCGTGAGCGTGCCCAGCGGTGGCCTGCGCAGCACCCAGCGGTGGATGCCGTCGGTCACGAGGTACGTGAGATTGGAGCGCCCACCGAGCAGCAGGCGGACGTCCAGAGGGCCGGCGCACTGCGGGACCTCGCGCTCCAAGAAGCGCTGCAGTGCGGGCAGGTCCACCCCGGCCACGGTGGCGTCGCCGGTCGCCGTCACCGCACCCCCCCTCGCTCCCGTGCGGCGCGGACCGCGCGCTTGGCGATGGCCCAGCGGTGGGTCTCCGACGGCCCGTCATAGACGCGGAACGGCCGGACCTCCCGGTAGAGGGCGGCCAGCGGCGTGTCCTCCGAGATGCCGAGCGCTCCGCAGACCTGGACCGCGCGGTCCACGACCCGGCCCACGGCCTCGGACACGAAGGTCTTCGCGATGGAGGTGTGCTGGGCGCCGGGCCTGCCCTGGTCGAGTTCCCAGCAGGCACGCCAGAGCACCGCCCGGCTCGTCTCGATGTCGATCTCCGAGTCGGCCAACTGCTGCTGCACCATTCCGAGTTCGGCCAGTGGACCGCCGAAGGCCGTACGCGTGGCCGCCCGGTCCAGGGCGATGTCCTGCGCCCGGCGGGCCACCCCCAGCCACCGCATGCAGTGCGTCAGCCGGGCGGGCCCGAGACGCACCTGTGCGTACTCGAATCCCTTGTCGGCCTCGCCGAGCACCGCGTCGTCGGTCACCTCGCAGTCGTCGAAGGCGAGTTCGCTGTGACCGGCGAACAGGCCCCGGTCCAGCGTGCCGATGTTCCTGACCATTTTCATGCCCGGGTTGTCGGCGCCGACCAGAAACATCGTCGCCCCGCCCGGATCACCGGGCTCACCGCTGGTGCGCGCCATACAGATGGCGAACGCCGCCCCGTCCGCCCCGCTGATGAACCACTTGCGGCCGTTGATCCGCCATCCGCCCGGGATGCGGACCGCCGTGGTGGCCAGCGCCCGCGGGTCGGAGCCGGCGCCGGGGGAGGGCTCGGTCATCGCGAAGCACGACCGCGTCTCACCGGCCGCCAGGGGAGCGAGAAAATGAGCTTTCTGTTCCTCGGTGGCGACCGCTTCGAGCAGATGCATGTTGCCCTCGTCGGGCGCCGCGCAGTTGAGGGCCAGAGGGCCCAGCAGCGAGTATCCGGCGGCCTCGAAGACTACCGCCTGACCGCGCAGATCCAGACCGAGCCCTCCCCACCGCTGCGGGACATGGGGAGCGAACACCCCCGCTGCGCGGGCCGCCTTCTGTAGGCCGCGCCGCAGGGGTTCGGGGCCCGCGTGTACGTCCCCGTGGCAGTCCTCCTCTGCAGGCAGAACGGTGTCCCGGACGAAGTCGGCGGTCCGCCGCGCGATGTCGGAGACGTCCCGGTCGATGTCGAACTCGATGGCCATACGGCCCCTCTCGATCCTGTACTTGGTGGTGTACGAGGTCACTCCCTGACCCCACGCCACGCGAGCGCCCCGCCGTCGATGACGTACGAGGTGCCGGTGATGAACGCCGCGTCGTCGGAGGCCAGAAAGCAGGCCAGCTTCGCCACCTCCTCCGGCCGCCCGAGCCGCCGCACGAGCTGCGGCGCGGTCAACTCCCGCTCCATGGCGTCGCGGTCGTCGGCCGCCTCGAAGAAGTCCCGCGCCAAGGGCGTCTCGATGACGCCGGGGCAGAAGCAGTTGCAGCGCACCGGCGCCAGGTCGACGGCGGTGACCTTGGTGAGGTGGATGACACCCGCTTTGGTGGTGCCGTACGCCGGGGCCAGGGGGAAACCGGTGAGCCCGGACACCGAGGCCGTGTTGACGATCGCCGGGCCGCGGGTGGAGCGCCGCAGGTGGGGCGCGGCGAACTTCGTCGTGAGCCAGACGGCCTTGAGGTTGACTTCGTAGACCGCGTCCCAGACCTCTTCGGGGAGCGTGTCGACCGCGCGGTCCTCCGGCCGGTCCACGAGCGCGGCCTCGATCACGCCGGCGTTGTTGACGAGGACGTCGAGCCCGCCGAACCGTTCCGCCGTGCGGGCCACCATCGCCTCGATGTGGTCGCGGTCGCGCAGGTCGCAGACGATTGCCTCCGCCTCGGCCCCGGCGGCGCGTACGAGGTCGGCCGTCTCGGCCGCGGTTGCCTCGTTCCGGTCGGCGACCGCGACCGCCGCCGCACCCTGGCGCGCCATCTCCACGGCGATCGACTGTCCGATGCCCTGGCCCGCGCCCGTCACGAGGACCGTCTTGCCGTCGAGCGAGCCCATGCCCATATCCCTGCCCCTCCTCACAGCTTCTCGAAGATGTCGGAGCCCGCGACGGACATGGCGATGAAGACGCCCACGGATGTCACCAGCGTCATGACGAGCGCGATCGCGGCTACCAGCGGATAGGAACCGTTGGCCCAGTAGTCGAACAGGATGGTGCCCATGACCTGCGTCGTGGGTGCCCGTACCAGCAGCGACGCCGTGAACTCATGGGTGAGCAGCACGAACATCAGGGCTCCGGCACCCGCGAGTGTCGGGCGCAGCAGCGGCAGCACGATCTCGGTGTTGGTCCGCAGCGCGCCCGCGCCGCTGGTACGCGAGGCCTCCAGGTACGTGTCGCCGAGTGCCACCATTCCGGACAGCTGCATCCTGGTGGCGAAGGGCAGCATCAGGGTCACGTAGACGAGGACGATCACCGTTCGGGTGCCGTACAGGATGAACGGCTCGCGGCTGTACGTCAGCAGGAAGCCGGCGCCGAAGACCACTGCGGGGATTCCGAGGGGCATCGCCACGATGAAGTCGACCGCGGCCCGGATGATGCGGAACCGGCGCCCCTTGAGTAGCAGTGAGGCGGCGATGAAGCCCAGCGGCAGCGCGATGGCGACGGAGATGACCGAGGTGACGAGGCTGTTGGCGATCGCGTCGGTGATCCCCGACTCCTGGAACACGCGCCTGAAGTTGTCGAGCGTGAACCCGCTCGGTTGGATCCTGCCGCTCCAGAAGGCGGAGAGCGATACGACGATGAGTGCGCCCAGCGGCAGCGCCAGCGCCACCAGGCCGTAGAGGAGGATGCCGGTGACCGCCACCCACGACGGCCGTCCGCCGGACCGGAACGCCTTGCCGCCGTGTGTGACGAAGCGGCTGTGGTCGCCGAGGATCACCTTCTGGAAGAGCACGACGGCGATGCCGAAGAGCAGCAGGGGTGAGCCGATCGCGGCGGCCCTGCCGTAGTCGACCGGGCTCTGCGACACGGCGACGTACATGTCCGTGGTGAGCACGTTGACGCCGTTGTTCCTGCCGAGCAGCAGTGGTCCCGTGAACTGGCCGAGTCCGAGGAGCAGAGCAACGAAGCCCCCGTACACCAGGACCGGGCGCAGCAGCGGCAGTGTCACCCGGAAGAACACACCGGCCGGTGACGATCCGCTGACCTGTGCCGCCTCGATCAACTCCGCGTTGATGTTGCCGAAGCCGGCGCTGACGAAGAGGTAGACGAAGGCGGTCAGGCCGAAGCCGGTGATGAGGACGATCCACGGCAGGGTGTAGATGTCGACGGGGCCCTCGTCGAGATGGTTCCACCAGGGCAGGTTGCGCAGCGCCGCGTTGAGGTAGCCGGGGCGCGGCGAGAACAGGAACGCCCAGCCGGTCACCGCGGCCACGGCCGGCACCACGATGGGCAGCACGGGCAGGACGCGCAACAGCCGCAGGCGGGGTGGCAGGCGGGTCGCCGCCCAGGCAAGGAACGTGCCCAGGACGAGCGCGATGACCAGCGAACCCAGCGCCATACCGGCCGTCGTACGCAGCGTCTCGGCCATGTCCGGGCTGTCGAAGGCGGCGCTGTAGCCACGGGCGTCGTCCTCGAAGGCCAGCCGTTGCAGGCCCACCAGCGGAGCGATCACCAGGTAGCCGATGACGCCCAGGAAGGCGAGCGCCCCCAGCCGTGGCAGATGGCGCCGCGCACGGGTCAACGCCGTCGGGAGCTGCGGCACTTGGGGCGGCGGTGTCGTCGTAAAGGAGGGAGCGGGTACGGCGGGTGCGGCCACGACGTCACGCCCCCACTGCCGCGGCGGGGGCGTGCCCGGCTGTCCGCACCCCGTCGGCGTCGTAGTAGATGGCCGCGTCCCTGGCGAACCACGCGGTCACCTGCTGCCCGCGCGACAGACTCCGGGCCCAGGGTTTGCCGGTCAGCGGCGCCCGCGCGTGCAGGCGGCTGCCCGCGATGGTGACGACCACGTCCATGTGACGGCCGCCGAACTGGGCGTCGACGATCTCCGCCGGGAGGGCGAGGCCGTGGGCCGGTGGTTTCTCCTCGGCCGGACAGAGCTGAAGGTCTTCGGGGCGCAGCCGGGCGGCTACCTCGCTGTGCGAGCGGGGCACAGGGAGTTCGCCGGCCACCGCCTGGCCCGCTGAGCCGTCGGCGCCCGGCTGGCCGGCGAGAGCCCATCCCTCGCCCTGCCGCCGGAGCGGGAGCCGGTTCGACATCCCGATGAAGCCGGCGACGTACTCGGTGGCCGGTTCCTCGAAGACCCGCTCCGGCGTGTCCAGTTGCTCGATCCGCCCCGCCTTCATGATCGCCAGACGGTCGCCGAGTGCCAGCGCCTCGCTCTGGTCGTGGGTGACGAACACGGCGGTGAAGCCAAGCCGTGCATGCAACTCGTGTAGCTGCGCGCGTACCTGGTCGCGCAGCCGGGCGTCGAGGTTGCTCAGCGGCTCGTCGAAGAGCACCAGGTCGGGTTGGGCGGCCAGACCGCGGGCCAGGGCGACCCGCTGCTGCTGGCCGCCGCTGAGCTGCGCCGGATAGCGGTCGAGCAGGGCGGCGCAGTCGACGAGCTCCGCCGCCTCCTCGATCCGGGTGCGCGCCTGCTCACGAGGCACCCGTCTGGTTCTCAGGGGATATCCGATGTTGCGGCGCACTGTCATGTGCGGCCACAGCGCGTACGACTGGAACACCATCCCGATCCGGCGCTTGTTCGGAGGGAGGTTGACCTTCCCTCGTACATCCAGCACTGTCTGGTCGCCCAGCGAGATAGCTCCCTCGTCGGGCGTCTCCAGACCGGCCAGACAGCGCAGAGTCGTGGTTTTTCCGCAGCCGCTCGGGCCAAGCAGAACGATGAATTCGCCCGGTTCGATCTCCAGCGACAAGTCGTCCACCGCGACAGCCGGCGGCTTGCCGGCGAACCTTTTCGTCAGACCCTCGATGCGCACGTGGGACACGGGGGACTCCTCACATCCAAAGATCGAGTGAGTGGGCACCGTTGGTATGGGTGCCCACACTGCTGTGCACCGGCACCGGCCGACGCACCCACCGCCCCTACTGGAAGAGGGACTTCCACTTCTTCTGGTACGCGGCCACGGCCTCCGGCGTGAGCTTGGCCGGATCCTGCACCCGTACCTTGTCGTTGGTGATCACTGTGCCGGGAACCTTGGGTAGCACCGATCCGGCGGACGGCGTGATCAGCTCCTGCCCCTCGGCGGTCACCATGAAGTTGGCGAACAACTGGCCGGCGTTGGGGTGCGGGGCGCTCTCCAGGACCATGCCGTAGTAGCGGGCTCCCCACGCGCCGTCCGGCGCGATCCGGTAGTCGACGGGCGCCCCCTTCTTCTTGGCGGGGTCGAGCGTGATCGGCGCCACGAAGCTTCCGACGGCTATCTCGCCGGACTGCAGCGCCTCACCCATGGGCAGGGCGCTGGGGTAGATGCGGGGCTTCTGGGCGGCCAGCTTCTTCACGAAGTCGGCGCCGTACGTCTCCTCCAACCACAGGTAGAAGTCGACGATCGAGGGAGCGGTCGGCTCGATGACGCCGATCTTTCCGCCCGCGAGGGACGGGTCGAGCAGGTCCGGGTAGTCGGTCAGCCCTTGGGAGTGGAGCTTGGTGTTCCAGCCGAACGTGAGCACGGCGGAGTTGGTCTCGAAGTAGTTGCCGTCGTGGACGTACTGCTTGGCGTCGTAGTCGCCCTTGCCGGTGAGTTCGGGGCCGGTCGGCGCCAGGAACCGCTTGGCCTCGGCCTGCGGCTTCACCCAGGACAGGCTCGCGCTGACGTACATGTCGGCGATGCCCTTGCCGGTGTTGAACTCCGTCTCGACCTTCACCCCGAGGTCACCGTCGACGCCCCGGACGGTCTTGACGTCGATGCCCGGGTATTTGGCCTCGAAGGCCTTTGCGAGGTTGTTGAGGGCGGTCAGATCCTGGGCCGAGTAGACAGTGAGCTGTCCTTCTTTCTTCGCTGCGGCGACCAGCTCGTCGATGCCCGCCGAGGCGGGCACGACCTTGGACTCGGCGTTGTTGGCGGTGCCGCCGCCGCACGCGGCGACCAGCAGTGTGGTGATCGACAGCACGATGAGCAAAGCCCCGCGCCGTCGCGGATCTGATCTCATTCTCGGCTCCCTTAGGTGAACCGGCCCCCGGCCGAACCGGCGCAGAACCGAGCGGACTTTGCGCTGAACGGTGGCCGGATGGCCAAGATTGCGTGGAAGTTACCAAACTGAACTCGGTTAGGCAATAGTGTGCGCAGCCGCGCGACGAAGGATTGGTGGAAGGTTCGAAGGAGTCGCGTGCCGCGGCTTGCATGGCATCGGTTGCCGCAGGAGCGGGTGGGCGTTGACCGGTCAGCGCGCGGGGTTGGGCGGGGGTGACTGGGGTGTTCGGCCGGGCCGCCCCATGGTGGCAGCTATTGCGCTTACTTCAGTTCAGTTTGGCAGGCGGCAGGGTGCTGGGCTCGGTATGCCGGGCGCCCCACGGGCAGGCCTCAGTCGACGGTGTTCTCACGATGCGTGCCGCCATCGATCCGCACAAGCGTCTTGCCGGTGTTGTCGCCTCGCAGTAGTCCCGCCAGTGCCAACGGCGCCTGCGGCAGCCCGTCGACGATCGTTTCGCGGCAGTGGAGGCGGCCTTCGCGGACCCATGCGCCCACTTGCCGTCTCATCTCGGACAGTAAGCGGGTGTGGCCGCTGGCCCGGAAGCCGCGAATCGTCAGGCCCTTCGTCACCGCCAGCATGAGGTTTGCGGGGCCGTGCGGCGGCTCCTTGGCCGCATACTCCGAGATCATGCCGCAGATCGCGACGCGGCCCGACCTCCGCAGCGCCCCCAGGGCGGCCTCGAGATGGTCGCCGCCGACGTTGTCGAAGTACACGTCTATGCCGTCCGGGGCCGCTTCACGCAAGAGGTCGGGGAGAGGGCCGCGCTTGTAGTTGAACGCGGCGTCCAGGCCGAGTTCCTCCAGGAGGTAGCGCACCTTCTCGTCGGAACCGGCGCTGCCGATGACGCGGTGCCCGCGGATCTTCGCCATCTGTGCGGCGAGGCTGCCGACCGCGCCGGCCGCGGCGGAGACCCAGACGACGTCGCCGTCGCGCAGGTCCGCGGCGTGGAAGAGGCCGGCGTAGGCGGTGAGTCCATTGGCGCCGAGCGCGCCGAGGTGCGCCTGGGGAGGGGCAACGTCTACGTCGAGCTTCGTGAGCGTGCCGACGCCGCCGAGGGCCTGCTTCCCCGCCTCGACGAGGGCGTAGTCGCGCCAGCCGGAGGCGTGCCACACCGTGTCGCCGGGGGCGAACCCGTCGGCGCGGGACTCGACGACTTCCCCGACGGTCATGATCCCGTCCATCGGCTCTTCGAGGGGGAAGGCCGGGAAGTATCCCGGCGGCGCCGTCTCCCTCAGCCGCAGTCGGAGGGCGGCGTCGACGGATGTCCATGTGTTCCGGACCAGCACCTCGCCCGGCCGTGGTTGCCGCACCTCGACCTCGACGACGCGAAAGTCCGACGCGCGGACCTCGCCGCGTGGATAGGCGACCGGCCAGATCTCACGGCCGGTCATTGCCGTGTTTTCCCAGGGCGGTTGACCCGACTCGGTCAGGGTGTGCATCTGGTCGTCCATGTCAGCCGCGGCTCTCCTGCCCATGCGAGGCGGCGCGCAGCGTCGCGGTGCCGGCCGCCGTGAGGCCGAACACGAGGGCTGACGCGATGCCGCCGGCGTAGGCCCGGTACGACAGGCCTCCGGTGTCCGAACCGGCTGCGAGGAGCCCTGCCACGGGCTCGCCGCCCTCTCCCAGAACGCGTGCCTGGTCGTCGATACGGATCCCGTGGAACGGGAAGGTGATGGCCGGCACCGTCTCGATGACGTAGTAGGGCGGTTCGTCGAGCGGCAGGCGGTCGAGCCGGCGGCCCGGCACCGGTTCCTCCCCCGCTGCCGCCTGGGCGTTGAACCGCTCGACGGCCGCGCGAACGGCCGGCCCGTCGTATCCCCACTCCTCCGGAAGGCAGTCGAGCTCGTCGAGGTCCTCGGCGAAACCGACCCGACCGCCCCGCTTCGCGGCTAGCGCGAACTTGTCGACGGCGACCGCCCCTTCTACGTACGAGCCCACCACCCAGTCGCGGAACACGCGGGCGTCGGTGATGAGGAGCCCGCGGTTCTCGGGCTGTTCCATCAGTGCCATCGTCGTCAGGTGATCGCCCAGCGTCTCGTCGGTGAACCGCTCGCCCAGCAGGTTGAACAGCAGGGCGTGCTCGCTGTAGTACAGCGACAGGTCGACGAAGTCCGACGGGTCCGCGAACGGGATGCCGCTCGGGATCAGATGTCCGTAGAAGCCGGCCCCGGGCAGCCCGGTCGATGCCCCGGCGGCGGTCGCCAGGCGGTAGCCGGCCCCGCGGCTGTGGGGGTTGGAGCGCAGTTCCAGGCGGTCGGCGTGGGGGTGGACGAGTTTGTTGCGGAGGTCCACGTCCCCCTGGAAGCCTCCCGTGGCCAGGAGTGTCGAGGTGGCGCGCACCTGCCGTCGCGTGCCGTCGCTCGTGACGAGTTCCGCTCCGGCCACGGCACGGTTCGCCACGAGGAGCCGCTCGGTGTCGGTGGTCAGCAGCAGCTCGCCACCCGCCTCGACGATGATGCGGCGGCAGGTGCCGACGTAGTGATGGGTGTCGAACTGGTGCCCCTGGCCGAAGCTGAGGATGTGCTGAGCGTCCTTGGCCTCGACGCCCGTACTCCGAATCCAGTTGATGCCGTCCTGGAAGCGGTCCACGAGGGCGCGCTTGAGCGAGGCGTCTCCGCCCGGGTTGTGCCGCTCCATCTCCTCGTGGCTCGGGGCGGTCCAGGCGTAACCGGCGTAGCGCGCGGACCCCCCGACGTCATCGCCGATCTCGACGACCACGACGGACAACCCGTTGCGTACGGCTCGCGCGCCCGCGGTCAGCCCGGCCATTCCCGCCCCGATGACGAGCAGGTCGACCGTCTGGTGGTCCGGCATGCGCATTCAACCCCTTTCCTGACGTGCGCTGCGTGGTCAGTCGGGGACCAGCACGGCCCGCCCCCGCACCCGGCCCCGGCGAAGCCGGCCGATTGCCTCCGGTGCGGCGGACAGCGGGAACTGCTCCGTCTCGACGTGGATCGCCCCCGACTGGGCCAGCGCGACGACCTCGGCGAGCTCGGAGCGGGTTCCCCAGAAGGGGAGTGAGAGCCTGAAGCCCGGCGGGAGAACGCCCGGCTTGGAAACCGTCAGCCGGCCGCCTCCGCTGCCGACGACGGCGACTTCACCCCCCGGACGCAGGACGCCGGCGGCGAGTTCCAGCGTCTGCGTGGTGCCGACGAAGTCGAGCACGGCGTCCGCTCCCGTGCCACCACTCCGCTTCCGCAGGACAACCGCGGTGTCCGCCTGCATCAGGGTGCCGAAGTCCGCGCCGGAGCGGTCCGCGAGAGCCAGCGCCTCCTCCCGGACGTCGACCGCCAGTACGCGGCTCGGGGTGGTCGCCCGAAGGATCTGCACAGCCAGGTGACCCAGCCCGCCGACCCCGATCACGACGGTGGTGGTGCCCTCTTCGAGCGCGTGCCGGAGACCGGCCACGGCGTGATAGGACGTCAGGCCCGCGTCGGAGAGCGGAGCCGCCTGATCGGCCGGCAAGTCGCCGATCGGCACCAGATGGCGGGCGGACGGGACGAGTACGCACTCGGCCATTCCGCCGTCCCGGCCCAGTCCCGCGCCGTGCCAGTCGAGAGTGTCGCGCCGGTCGCAGTAGTTGTCCCGGCCGGCGGCGCAACGGTCGCAGGCGCCGCAACCCCACGGTCCGTACAGCACCACGCGGTCACCGACGGCCACCCCGTCGGCGTCGGGCCCAAGGGCCAAGGCCCGCCCGGCGACCTCGTGGCCGAGAGTGAAGGGCAGCCGGTAGGGGAGTGCTCCCGGAGCCGCGTCGATGACGTGCAGGTCGGAGTGGCACAGCCCGGCGGCCTCGACGCGTACCAGCACCTCGGCGCCGTGGGGCACGGGTTGCTCGACCTCGGTCTGTGTCGGGGGTTCGCCCCACGCCGTCAGCCGCAGTGCCCGCATCTTCACCGTCCCAGGTCTTGTCAGCCCGCGGCCGTCACGGTAACAGAGGTGAAGTCAGTTCAATAGATCGGGGAAGGCAGCGAAGGAGGGATTGGCTTGACGCGCAGGGATGTCCAGGCAGAGAGGTTCGCGGGCAAGGTCGCGATGGTGACGGGCGCCGGCTCCGGCATGGGTGCGGCGGTCGCCCGGCAGTTGGCGGCGGAAGGGGCGCAGGCCGTCGTACTGGCCGACGTGAACGGCGAGGGTGCCGCGGCCGTCGCCAAGGAATCGCCCGCCGCTGAGGCGGTCGCATGCGACGTGGCGGATGCGGTGGGCGTGGACGCCGCCGTCCAGGGCGTACTGCAGCGGCACGGACGACTCGATGTCCTGGTGCACGCGGCCGGGGTCGACGACCCCGAGGCCAAGCAGCGCATCGCGGACGCGCTGGTCGAGGGGCGGCCGGTCGAGCTGACCGATTCCCTCGACGACGCGTCCTGGCAGCGCGTCATGCGGGTGAACCTGGACGGTACGTTCCACATGCTGCGCGCGGCGGTGCGGGTCATGCGGCCCTTGGGAGCCGGGGCAATCGTGGTGATCGGCTCGTCGTCGGCCTTCGACACCCCCGTCGGCTATCCCCACTACGCCGCCTCCAAAGCGGGTGTGCACGCACTGGCTCAGGCCGTGGCCAAGGAGGTCATCGCGTCCGGGATCCGCGTGAACGTGGTGGCTCCGGGGCCGACGGAGACGGGGATGGCGGCGCGCACGCCCGAGGCGCTGCGCTCCGGTTTCGCCGACCCGCGGGTGCGTCCGTATGCGACGCCCGAGGAGATCGCCGACATCGCTCTCTTCCTCGCGAGCGATGCCGCGGCGAACCTGGTCGGCGCGGTGCTGCTCGCCAACGGCGGCCGGTTCACCGCCTGAATGGGGTCCGGTCCGCTCGGCCTTGCCGGAGCCGAGGGCGCCCCAATCAACTCGTGCACGGGTCTTGCCTGTCGCGCAGGTCTATGCCTAGGTTCTCGAATTGAGTTCAGTTTGTAGATCTGTTTTTTACGGCTCTGAGTTCTCGGCTCTCAACTCTCCGGCACACGAGCACGAGGGGGACCCTATGCACCGTCGCCACCCCGAGATCGACCCCCAGCTTCTGTCCGAAACCGAAGAACAACGGCAACTGCGCACCGTTCTGCGGGACTTCTACACCGAGGTGAGCGGCCCCGAGGACGTCCGCAAGCATCTGGCCACTCCGCGCGGATACGACCAAGTGCTCTGGACGCGGCTCGCGGGCGAGATCGGCGTCCACGGGCTGGCCGTTCCCGAGGAGTACGGCGGCGCGGGTTTCACGTTCGCCGAACTGGCCGTGGCCCTGGAGGAATCAGGGCGCGCCCTGTACTGCGCGCCGCTGCTGCCCACGGTGGCCCTCGCCGTCCCCGCCCTGCTGCACAGCGGCGACCGCGCGGCATGCGAGCACTATCTGCCGCGGATCGCCGACGGCACACTCACGGCGACGGTGGCCGGGTTCGACGCCGACGACCCCGACAGCATCGACGTCACCGCCGAGCAGGGAGGCTCGGGCTGGGTGCTGCGCGGCCGGGCGGACTTCGTACTCGACGGGGCCGGCGCGGACCTGATCCTGGTACGAGCTCAAACTCCCGCCGGGCCGCGGCTGTTCGCCTGTGAGCCCGCACCGGACTCCTGCCATCGGACTCCGCGACGTGTCCTGGACGAGACGCGCCGTCAGGCGCTGGTGGAGTTCCGAGGGGCCCCTGCCACCACCGTGGGTACGGCGGAGGGCACCGAAGCCACCGTCTCGGCGACGCTCGACACCGGGCGGGCCGCGCTGGCGGCCGAACAGGTCGGCGGCAGCGGGCACGCGTTGGACGCCACGGTCGAATTCGCCGCGCAGCGCCACCAGTTCGGGCGGCCCATCGGTTCCTTCCAGGCCGTCAAGCACCGGCTGGCCGACATGCTGGTCGCGCTGGAGGCGGCCCGCTCGGCGTCCGCGTACGCGACTGCCTGCTCCGCCGCCGCCTCGCCGCAGCTGCCGGTGGCCGCCTGCGCGGCCGCCGTGGTCTGTTCCAAGACCTTTCGCCTGGCGACGGCCGAATACGTACAACTGCACGGCGGAATCGGCTTCACCTGGGAGCACCCGGCACATTTGTACGTGCGCCGCGCACGCAGCGGCGAGGTCCTCTTCGGCACGACGGACCGGCACCGGGTCCGGCTCGCCGAACTCATCGGTCTCGCCACCCGGTCGGCCGCCTGACCAGGCGAAGAGGATGAACACATACCGGCGAAGAGGACAGACGGAGACCGGCGAGGGGGACAGACAGCGACCAGCGAAGAGGACAGACGAAGACCAGCGAAGAGGACAGACGAAGACCGGCGAAGAGCACAGACGAAGAGAGCCGCATGACGCCACGCACCCCACGCGCCCTCGCCGCACCATCCCTGGCCGCACCGTTCACGCTCTGCGGTCTCACCCTCCGCAACCGCCTTGTCGCCACCGCACACGCCACCGCCGCCGTCACCGACGGCGCCCCCACCGAGACCGACGCGGCCTACTGGCGGCGGCTGGCCGAGGGCGGCGCCGGCATGGTGATCACCGGAGGCACCGCCGTGGCCCCCGAGTCGACGCTGCCGCAGCGCTACCTGACCGAAGCGTGGCGCCCCGAGATCAAAGACGCGGTACGCCGTCGCGCAGAGGCCATCACCGACGGGGGCGCCGTGGCCGTCGCGCAGCTCGTCCACCTCGGCCGGGAGACCCTGGGCGCCGGCACGTTCTACGCGCCGGTCTCGGCCGCGGCCGTCCGCTCACCCCGCGAGGCGACCACGCCGCACCCGCTGAGCACCGAAGAGGTACGTGGTGTCGTCGACGCCTTCCGTATTTCCGCGGCGAACAGTGTGCAGGCCGGTTTTCACGGCGTGGAACTGCACGCCGGCCACGGCTATCTGCTCGCCCAGTTTCTCTCCAGGGTCAACAACACCCGGGACGACGAGTATGGCGACCGCATCGCCCTGCCGGCCCAGGTGATCGACGCCATCCGTACCGAGATCGGTCAACTCCCCATCGGCTTACGGGTGTCGGTGGAGCCCGGCGAGGACTCCGGACTCGGCCTGGAGGACCTGATCGAGCTGCTGCCCCGCCTGTGCGCCGCCGCGCCCTTCGCGTACGTCAACGTCACCACCGGCGTCCGCAACACCTACGTTCCCGGCATGGCCACCACCCGCCCGCCGCTGCTGGAGTCCGTGGCCCGTATCCGCTCGGCAGTCGCGGTGCCGCTCCTGGTCAGTCAGGGCTTCCGGTCGGTCGCGGACATCGAGCGGGCGCTGGACTCGGGGGCCGATCTGGTCGGGATGGCCCGGCCGTTCATGGCCGACCCCGACTTCGCCCGCAAGGTCATCGCGGGCGACGAGCGATCCGTACGCCCCTGCACGGGCTGCAACGAGGGCTGCCGTACCTTCGAGCCCACCGGATCGTGCTCGGTGAACCCCGAACTCGGCCCGCCGGGAGCAGCCGCCCGCCCGGCCGTCCCGCTGCTGCTGACCCGGCGGGGTGCCCGCGGCGGCCCTGTCGCCGTGCTCGGAGCGGGCCCCGCCGGCATGGAGTGCGCGATGGCGCTCGCCCGTTCCGGCGCCGAGGTGACGCTCTTCGACACGGCTCGTCGAGCCGGCGGCCAGGCACGCCTCGCCTCCCTCGCCCCGCACCGCTCCGGCTGGCAGAAGTTCGTCGATTACCAGCGCGATCAGCTCGCCGACCTCGGCGTGCGGGTGCGGCTGGGCACCTCCCCGGCGCCGGACGACCTGGCGGCGTACGCCCAGATCGTGCTCGCCACCGGCGCGGCGGAAGAGTCCGTCCACGTGCCGGGCGAGCTTCTGACACTCACCAGTATGGACTTCCTGAGCCGGTACCCGGACGTCGTACCGGAAGCGTCCGGTGTCGCCGTCCTCGACGACGGCTTCGGGTGGTGGCAGGGCATCAGCGCCGTGGAGAGCGCGCTGGCGGCCGGCGCCCGCGAGGTCACCGTCATCACCCCCGGCACCGGTTTCGCGACGGGCCTGTCGCCGGAGAACCGCACCCAGTTGATGAACCGGCTCACCGGTGCGCCCCTGCGCGTCGTCGCGATGAGCACCGTGACCTCGACGACCACCGACGGTGTGCGCCTGCGCCATGTCCTGGACGGTCAGGAGACGCAGCTCGCCGTCGACGTCCTGATCACCGTCGGCGAACGCCGGCCCCGCCGTCCCGACTTCGCCCCTGCCGCCCACCAGACCGTTCGCGCGATCGGCGATTGCGTCGTGCCGCGCCGTGTCGCGCACGCCGTCGCGGAAGGGCGCGCGGCGGCGGAGGCCGTCGCCGCGAGGCCGCTGTGACGATCCGCGCGTGGGCGGCGATCCGTCAGGGGGCCCGGCGGCCGGTGGCGCTCTCGCCCGAGGTCCGCGCCCGCGCTGTCGGCCAGGCCGGCGTGATGCGCCTCGATGACATCGACCGCCTCGATGGCATCAACGGCGTCGACGGCCGCGGCCTCGTGGGGGCGCACCCGAGAGTGAGCCGGCGACGGAGACCGGTCGGCGATCGCGGGAGGCCGGACGTCGCATGTTTGAGCCCGGACGTTGGCCGCGGGAGGCCGGACTTCGCGTGTTGGAGTCCGGACGTCGGCTGCCGGAGTCCGAACGTCGTTCACCGGAGGCGGACGTCATCCCTCGGGGCCGGTCGACTGATGTCCCGCACTTCTGACCGCACCGCATGAGCTCCGGGCGATGCCTGTGCCCTTGCGTGCCGTCCGAGCCGAGCACACCTTCTCCTCCGCGGTACTTCCGCGCTTCCCCCAGAGAGGCATTCCCCGCATGGCACACCAATACGACCGCATCCTCATCGGAGGCCGGCTCACGGCCCCCTCCACCGACCGCGTCGCGCAGGTCGTCTCACCCAGCACCGAGGAGGTCATCGGCCACGTCCCCCTGGCCTCGACGGCGGACATCGACGCCGCCGTGGCCGCGGCCCGGCAGGCGTTCGACGCCGGCCCCTGGCCGAGGTGGAGCGTTCAACAGCGCGCCGCGGCCCTGCGCGACCTGGCAGACCGCCTCGACACGCGCGCGGCCGAACTCGCCGGTCTGGCCATGGCCGAGACCGGCTGCCCGCGCGGCTTCGCCGAGGGGTACTTCGCCATCGCCCCCTCCAACTACTTTCGCTTCTACGCGGAGTTGGCCGAGGGATACGTCTTCGAGGAGGAGCGGGTCAACGGACCGACCCGCACCTTGGTCGTCCGCGAACCCGTCGGCGTCGTCGTGGCCATTCCCGCCTGGAACGGCCCGCTCCCGCTGACCGCCCAGAAGATCGCCGCCGCCCTCATGGCCGGCTGCACGGTCATCGTCAAGGTGCCGGTGCAGGACCCCCTCGCCTGCCATGTCTTCGCCGAGGCCGTGGCCGAATCGGCCGTTCCCGAGGGCGTCATCAGCGTGTTCGCCGCCGATGCCGTGGAGAGCGAGTACGTGGTCGCCCACCCGGGTGTGGACAAGGTCAGCTTCACGGGAAGCACCGCCGTCGGCTCCCGTATCGCCGAGGCCTGTGGCCGTGACATCCGCCGTGTGACCTTGGAACTGGGCGGCAAATCGGCGGCGATCGTGCTGGACGACGCCGACATCGACGCCGTCGTCCCGGCTCTCGTGGGCTGCGGCGCCGCCTTCATGCAGGGCGAGATCTGCACCGCTCAGACCCGCATCCTGCTGCCGCGCTCTCGCTACGCAGAGTTCACCGACGCCTTGGCCCGTCACATGAGCTCCCTGCCCATCGGTGACCCGGCCGACCCCGCGACCGTGATCGGACCGATGATCACCGAAGCGCACCGGGCGCGTGTCGAGGAGTACATCGCCCTCGGTCGGAAGGAAGGCGCCACCGTCGCCTGCGGCGGCGGCCGCCCTGCGGGCCTGGCCACCGGCTGGTACCTGGAACCCACCCTGTTCACCGACGTCACCAACGACATGCGGATCGCGCAGGAGGAGATCTTCGGCCCGGTCGTCGTCGCCATCCCGCACGACGGCCCCGACCATGCCGTCGAGCTGGCCAACGACTCCCCGTACGGGCTCTCCGGAACCGTCTGGACCCAGGACGAGGAAGCCGCCCTGCGAATCGCTCGCCGCGTGCGCACCGGAACCTTCAGCATCAACAGCTACACCCTCGACATCAATGCCCCGTTCGGCGGCAGCAAGAAGTCCGGCATCGGCCGCGAGAACGGCCACGAAGGCCTCGACGACTACCTCGAGCCCAAGGCGATCGCCCTGTCGGGCGCGCCGCTGACCGACTGAGCCGCGACGCCCGCCTGTCGATTCCTCGGTCTCGGTCACGTCCTGGATCTCGTACATCTCCTGTGTCTCCACGTCTCACGTCCCGTACGTCCCCTTCGTTCAATCCTTGGTCTCAAAGAAGAGAAAGAGGTAAGCATGGCGCGTCGCATAGTGGTGTGCGGCGGAGGTTCCGCCGGTGGTGTCCTGGCCGCCCGGCTCAGCGAGGACCCCGCGAACACCGTCACGCTCGTCGAGGCCGGCCCCGACTACCGCACCCCGGAGGAGACCGCCCCCGAGCTGCTCGACGCCAACCGGTTCGGGTTCACCACCCACGACTGGGGCTATGAGTCGGCCGACCACGTTGCCGATGCCGACAGCATTCCGATGTTCGGGATCGTCGAGCAGGGCATCCTGCCCGTTCTGCGCGGCAAGGTCATCGGCGGCTCCTCGTCCGTCAACGGCTCCAACGCCCTGCGGCCCACGCCCGAGGACTTCGCCCGCTGGACCGGACTGGGCAATGACCGCTGGTCCTGGGACCACGTCCTGCCGTATCTGAAGAAGCTGGAGGACGATCCGGTCGGCGGAGAACTGCACGGCACCGGTGGACCCGTACACATCGAGCGCTTCACCGAAGGCAACGGGCTGCGCCCGGTCATGTCCGCGTTCCTGGAGGCCTGCGCGCAGGCCGGCCACCCCGTCCACGAGGACATCAACGGCGTCCGCAGGCGTGGCGCGGGCCCGATCCCCTTCAACCGCAAGAACGGCATCCGGCAGAGCTCGGCCATCGCCTACATCGGCCCGGCCCGCCACCGAGAGAACCTGACCGTGTTAGGCGAACAGACCGTTGACCGGGTGGAGTTCACCGAGGACGGGACGGCCCGAGCGGTGATCCTCGCTGACGGCACCGTTCTCGAAGCCGACCTGGTCGTCCTGTCCGCCGGAGCCATCGGCAGCCCGGCGATCCTGATGCGCTCGGGCATCGGCCCGCGGCGGCTGCTCGACAGGCTGTCCATCCCCACGGTCCAGTGCCTGGAAGGCGTCGGCAGCAACCTCCGTGACCACCCCATGGTCTACCTCACCTACGCCGTGGACGAGGAGGCGGTCGGTGAACTCATGCCGCCGTTGCAGACCGCCCTGGCGTTCTCCTCGGCAGGGGCAACCGGACAGGGCGAAGTCGACCTGCACGCGCTGCCGTTCACCATGGAGCCCGGGGTGATGCTGGTGCCTCTCGCCGTGGTCCGCCCGTACTCGTTGGGCAGCGTGGAGATCACCTCACGCGCTCCTGAGGCCGACCCGAGGATCCGGTTGGGTCTGTTCGACCACCCCGACGACCTGCGGCGCATGGTGGCCGGCATCCGGCAGATCCGGGACATCATGGGCTCGGGACCACTGGAGAAGTACGTCCGTGCCGAGACGTGGCCCGGGCCCGGGGCGACCACGGACGCCGACCTCGCACGAGCCGTCCTCCAGGGCAAGAACACCTACTGCCACGCGGTGGGCACCTGTGCGATGGGCGGGGAGGGCACCCCGGCCGCGGTGGTCGACCAGGCCGGCAAGGTGCACGGGGTCGACGCACTGTACGTCGTCGACGCCTCCACCATGCCGGACATCCCGGCCGCGCCGACCAACACCACGGTCATGATGATGGCGGAGCGCTGGGCGGACCAACTGGGCTGCGGCGACTGACCGCCGACATGCCCACGCCCGCACAACCGCAGGGCGTGGCCAGCCCGTGCGACCGCAGGCCGCGGCTACGCCCGCACGCCCGTACGGCGTGGCCACGCCCGTACGACCGCACCGTATGAGGGAGTCGGCCGCCGGATGTCCGGCGGCCGACTCACCGGCATGAGAGGAAGCGGTCACATGAGAGGAGACGCGGTCAGGCGCCGTAGACGTAGAAGCCGCGGCCGCTCTTGCGACCCAGGTGGCCCGCGGCGACCATGCGCCGCAGCAGCGGGGGAGCGGCGTACAGCGGCTCCTTGAACTCCTCGTACATCGAGTCGGCGACAGCCTGAGCCGTGTCCAGGCCGATCAGGTCGAGCAGCCGCAGCGGACCCATCGGGTGGGCGCAGCCGAGTTCCATGCCGCTGTCGATGTCCTCCGCGCGAGCCGTTCCGGACTCGACCATGCGGACCGCGGAGAGCAGGTACGGCACCAGCAGCGCGTTGACCACGAAGCCCGAGCGGTCGGGCGCCTGGACCACCGTCCTGCCGAGCTGCTCGCCGACGAAGCCGCGGGCGCGGGCCAGGGTGTCGGCGCCGGTCGTGAGCGCGGGGATCACCTCGACCAGCTTCTGTACCGGTACGGGATTGAAGAAGTGGAGGCCCACGACATGGGAGGCCCGGCCGGTGGCCACGGCGAGGTCGACGACGGGGATCGAGGAGGTGTTGGTGGCGAGGACGGCCTCAGGGTCGGTGACCACCTTGTCCAGCTGACGGAAGACCTCAAGTTTCACCTCCCGGTTCTCGGCGATGGCCTCGACGACGAACTGCCGGTCGGCCAGTTCGTCCACGTCGTGGGTGAAGGAGAGCCGGGCCAGGGCCTGGTCGTGGTCGGTCTCGGTGAGCTTCCCGCGCCGCAGGCCGCGATCGAGGGAGGCGGTGACGCGGCCGCGGCCGGCGGCGGCCAGCTCGGGAGTCGATTCGGCCACGGTCACATCGAGGCCGCGCAGTGCGGCGACCTCGGCGATGCCGGAGCCCATGAGGCCGCAGCCGACGATGCCGAGACGTGAGATGCCGGACATAAAGGTCCTTCCTGGGTGCGGTCGTTGAGGCCGCCGAACACGCCGGTCGCCTCGTCATGGGGTGCGTCGAAGCGGTGGGCGTAGATGGTGGCCGTACTCATCTGCAGCCAGACGCGCGGAGGTTGAGCGGCGGCGGCGATCGACTCCCCCACGACA
>NZ_JAAKZX010000061.1 GCF_011045025.1 Streptomyces ureilyticus | reverse complement strand
GCGTCCGGGTCCGGGGTGCGGGGCTTGGCGCGCAGCGTGCTGATGCCCCAGTACAGGGCCAGCGCGCCGAGCAGCAGGGCCACGTACGGCCAGCTGAAGAGCGCGAAGAAGAAGGCCCAGATGCCCGCGAGCAGGGCATAGCGGGCGCGGCGCTGGGTCGGGTCCGTCGGGTCCCACCGCAGACCTGCGTTGGGACCGCCGGATCCTTCCGGGCCGCCCTGCCCACCGGGCCCGCCGGGGCCGCCCGAGGAACCGGGCCGGTCACCGAAACCGCCGCCCTGCGCGGGCCCCGGCTGCCGGTCGCTCCACTGGCTGCCCCAGGGGGAGTGCCTGCCGTTGCCGCTCTGCCCCTCGTCCGACCCCTGCCCGTCCGCGGGCCGACGCGGCTGCCACGGCCGGTCCGGGCTGCCCTCTGGCGGAGGCGCGAAGGGGTTGTCGTCCGTCGGCGGAGGCGCTCCCTGCCCGCCCTGCGACGACGAGCCCCCGCCCGAATTCCCGCCACCGGAGGCACCGGAACCGCCCTCCGCCCCCTCGCCCTCACGCGGCGGAGTGGCCGACGAGGACGAGTGCCGCTCCCGCAGCAGCAGCCCTTCACGCCCGCCGTCCTGCACGGGCGCTACCCCGGACGGCCGGTCGGAAGCGAACGACGGGAACGACGGGACGTACGCACCCCGCCCCCCTCCCTCTGCGGCCCCCGAAGGGCCGGATGCGAGGGAGGGAAGGAGTCGGAGGAGTCGGAGGCTGCGGTCCGGCATCAGGTGTGCGTCTTCCCCTTGGTGAATCAAGTCTGCGGATCAAGTGGTGAATCGAGTCTGCGAATCGGGTCTGCGAATCAGGTTCGTGGAGCGATATCGAGGGTTCGGGCTGGTCGAGCGGGCGGTGGAGCAAGCGGGTGGAGCAAGCGGGTGGAGCATACGGCGGGCGTCGTGTCCCAGGTTTCGTGCCCGTCCTCCGAGTTTTGTCCCCGCCCCTGGTCAACGTCCCATGCGGCAGAGGCGTTCCCCCACCTGGCCGTGTTCCCCGACGGATCCTTCCCAGACGCTACCTTCCGGCCACGCCCCCGTCCCGCGAGGGCCGATCGCTGTGCCGGTATCGTTGCTGACGGTCGGCCGCTTCGTAGACTTCCCCGTATCAGGGGGCGTGAAGCATTCGTACGACCCTACAAACGCTCTCCCGAGAAAGGGCCCTGCCGTGGCCGCCAATCCCGTGGCCAAGCGCCTCGTCGTGCTGGTTTCCGGATCAGGTACGAACCTGCAGGCTCTCCTCAACGCGATCGCGACGCAGGGCAGGACCGTCTACGGGGCAGAGATCGTCGCGGTCGGCGCCGACCGCGACGGCATCGAGGGCCTCGCCCGTGCCGAGCGCGCGGGACTGCCCACCTTCGTGTGCCGCGTGAAGGACCACGCGACCAGGGAAGAGTGGGACAGTGCGCTGACCGAGGCCACGGCGGCGTACGAGCCGGATCTGGTCGTCTCGGCCGGATTCATGAAAATCGTGGGCAAGGAGTTCCTGGCCCGCTTCGGCGGCCGGTTCGTGAACACCCACCCCGCGCTGCTGCCCAGCTTCCCGGGAGCGCACGGGGTCCGCGACGCCCTCGCGTACGGCGTGAAGGTCACCGGCTGCACCGTCCACTTCGTCGACGACGGCGTCGACACCGGCCCGATCATCGCTCAGGGCGTGGTCGAGGTCCGGGACGAGGACTACGAAGACGAAGGTGCCGCTCTCCATGAGCGCATCAAGGAAGTCGAACGAAGGCTGCTCGTCGATGTCGTGGGGCGGCTCGCCCGTCACGGCTATCGCATCGAGGGACGAAAGGTAGTTAACCCGTGACCGCCGAAGTGACCACGGAAGGCACACAGCGCCCGATCAAGCGTGCGCTCATCAGCGTCTACGACAAGACCGGGCTCGAAGACCTCGCCCGCGGGCTGCATGAGGCCGGGGTCGCACTCGTCTCCACCGGTTCCACGGCCGGCCGGATCGCCGCCGCGGGCGTACCGGTCACCAAGGTCGAGGAACTCACCGGGTTCCCCGAGTGCCTGGACGGCCGGGTCAAGACGCTGCACCCGCGCGTGCACGCCGGGATCCTCGCCGATCTGCGGCTCGAGGACCACCGCGACCAGCTGACCGAGCTGGGCGTCGAGCCCTTCGATCTCGTCGTCGTGAACCTCTACCCCTTCACCGAGACCGTCGCCTCGGGCGCCTCGCCCGACGAGTGCGTCGAGCAGATCGACATCGGCGGTCCCTCCATGGTCCGGGCCGCCGCCAAGAACCACCCCTCCGTGGCGGTCGTCGTCAGCCCCGACCGCTACGGCGACGTCCTCAAGGCGGTCGCGGACGGCGGTTTCGACCTCACCGCGCGCAAGCGGCTCGCCGCGGAGGCGTTCCGGCACACCGCCGAGTACGACGTGGCGGTTGCCGGCTGGTTCTCCGCCGACTACGCGGGTGACGGCGGGGAGTTCCCCGGCTTCATCGGCGTCACGTACGAGCGCAAGAACGTGCTGCGGTACGGCGAGAACCCGCACCAGCCCGCCGCCCTCTACACGGGCGGCTGCGGCGGCCTCGCCGAGGCCGAGCAGTTGCACGGCAAGGAGATGTCGTACAACAACTACACGGACACCGATGCCGCGCGCCGGGCCGCGTACGACCACAGTGAGCCCTGCGTCGCGATCATCAAGCACGCCAACCCGTGCGGGATTGCCGTCGGTGCCGATGTCGCCGAGGCGCACCGTAAGGCCCACGCCTGCGACCCGCTGTCCGCCTTCGGTGGCGTGATCGCCGTCAACCGTCCGGTGTCCATGGCGATGGCCGAGCAGGTCGCCGAGATCTTCACCGAGGTCATCGTCGCCCCGGATTACGAGGACGGCGCGGTCGAGATCCTCGCCCGCAAGAAGAACATCCGCGTCCTTCGCTGTCCCGAAGTCCCGCAGCCCCCGGCCGAGTTCAAGCCGATCGACGGCGGCGGTCTCGCCCAGATCACGGACGTACTCCAGGCCGAGGGCGACGACCCGGCCAACTGGACCCTCGCCACCGGCGAGGCCCTGTCCGCCGACGAGCTGGCGGATCTCGCCTTCGCCTGGCGGGCCTGCCGGGCCGTGAAGTCCAACGCCATCCTGCTCGCGAAGGACGGGGCTTCGGTCGGGGTCGGGATGGGGCAGGTGAACCGGGTCGACTCCTGCAAGCTGGCCGTTGAGCGCGCCGGGGCCGAGCGGGCACGTGACTCGTATGTCGCGTCGGACGCGTTCTTCCCGTTCCCCGACAACATCGATGTCCTGAGCGCCGCCGGCGTCAAGGCCATCGTCCAGCCGGGCGGTTCGGTCCGTGACGAGCAGGTCGTGGAGGCCGCCCAGAAGGCGGGCATCACGATGTACTTCACGGGGACGCGCCACTTCTTCCACTGACGCTGTCACTGACTGGAAGCGCGAACGGCCCGCCGGTGGTGCACCGGCGGGCCGTTGCCGTCTGCTGCGTCCTACTGCCTGTTACGTCCTACTGCCCGTTACGTCCTACTGCGCAGCGCCGCCCAGGTGTTGGGCCCCACGTCGCCGTCGACGTTCAGTCCCTTGTCGCCCTGGAACCGCTTCACCGCCCTCAAGGTGGCCTGGCCGAACTGGCCGTCCACCCCCGCGGCCCCGACGCCGTACCCGCGTTTGGTGAGCATGCACTGCACCTGCGTCACCCGCCGGTTCTTGTCGCCCAGTTGCGTGAGCTGGGTGCCGGAGTAGTACGTGCACTGCGAGATCCACGGCGGTTTGGCAGGCTCGGCCGTGCTCTTGGTCGGGGAGGGGCGCGGGGTGGTGCCGCCACCGCTCCCGCCACTGCCGCCGCCGTTCCCGCTGGACGGCGTGGCCGACGGGGTCGCCGTGGGCGTGGTGCCCTGACCCCCGCCCGTGTCGCCCCCGGCCGCGGCTCCGGCTCCTCCGGGGGAGGCGCTCTCCTTGCCGCTTCCGTCCTCCTCCTTCTCTTCCTTCTCCTTGCTGGGGGAGGGGGAGGGATCGGAGGCGCTGGGCAGCGGCGCCCTCGCCTTGTCATCGGGGGTGCGGGTCTCGGAGGCCGTCGGTGTCGAAGACGCATCCGTGTCCTCGTTCGCCGGCCGGGTGAGCAGGAAGGCGCTCACGGCGACGGCACACACCGCGAGCCCCGCGACGACGGCGAAGTACACCTTCTTGCGCCCACGCCCGCCCCCGTTGCCTCGCCCGCCGGCCGGAGGATGACCGGGCGCGGATCCCGGCTGCGGTGAGCCGACCGAGGGCGGACCGAACTGCCCCGGCGGCGTCGGCGCACCGTACGGACCCGGTGGGGTCTGTGATCCAGAGCCGTACGGAGGCGTCTGCGCCCCCACCCCGTACGCACCCGGGGGCGTCTGCTGCGACCCCGCCCCGTACGCCCCCTGCGGCGTAGCCGGCCCGAATCCCGGCCCCGGAGCAGGGGCGGCCACCCGCTGAGTGGGCGTGCGCAAGTGACCGGTCTGCTGGACGGCGGCATGCCGCAGCACCTCGGAGGCCTGGCGGCGCTCGAGCAGCCGGGAGTCGAGCGGCGCCTGCCAAGGGGGCGTCGCGGAGCTGCTGTCGCCGTACGCCTCGGCCGCTTCGATCAGCTCCTGCGGGCTCGGCCGTCCGGCGGGATCCTTGGCCAGGCAGGTGTCGAGCAGGTCGGCCAACGAGGCGTCCATGGCCTCGAGTTCGCGCATGACCTCCGCGTCGGGCTCCTCGTACGCCACCCGGTGCAGTACGTCCACTCCGGTGCCGTCACCGAACGGAGCGTGCCCGGTGGTGGCGTACACGAGCGTGCCCGCGAGCGAGAACACGTCCGAGGCGGTGTCGCAGCGGCCCTCTCTGAGGTACTCCGGCGACATGAAGGAGGGGGTGCCGACCCGGTTGCCGGTGCCGGTGATCGCGCTGGCGTCCACGGCCTGCGAGATGCCGAAGTCGATGACGTGCGCGCCCTGTTCGGAAAGGATCACGTTGGACGGCTTGAGGTCCCGGTGTACGACCCCTTCGGCGGACAGCGCCGACAGGGCCCGGCCGAGTTCCGCCACGAGGCGCCAGGCGCCCGCCGGTTCCAGTACGCCGCACTCCTTGACGGCGTCCGAGAGGCTGAGGCCGGGCAGATACCGCGTGGCCATCCACAGCAGCTCGTCCTGGAACCCGGTGCCCAGCAGTTCCGGAGCGTGTGGCGGTCCGACCCGGGCGTGCACGGCCGCCTCGCGCTCGAACCGCCGCCGGAAGTCAGCGTCTTCGGCGTACTCGGGCCTGATCACCTTGACCGCGGCGAGCCCCGGCCCGTCGTCCACTTGCCGCGCCAGATAGACCCGCCCCATCCCGCCGCTGCCGAGCCGCCCCAACGGTACGTACGGGCCGATCTGCCGCGGATCCGAGGGTTGCAGCGGGGTGGCGCCGGCCTGTTCCAGCGCGGCGTTCCCGGTCGCCGGCGAGTGCGGCGACTGGGGTCGCTGGTCTGACATGGGTCCGATCCCCCGATGTGCTGTTCGTCCGCGGTGTGGTGGTGCTGGTCGGTGTTGTTCATCCGTGGCGTGCTGGTCTCTGCTGTCACCCCGGGTCGTGTGAGGCTATCGCGGCCCCATGCGTCTCGTACCGCAATCGCCGCCAATCACTGGCGGGAGACAGGGCGTTGGGAAGGGCTCATTGCATGGGGTGGTGCAACGGGGAAGGCCGCGGTGAGCACGGAGACCGTGATGCTCACTGCGGCCTTGTCAGCCGTACCGTCTCCCCCCGGGGACGGCACGGAGCCATGGTGGCGGACGGGGCGGGAGGGCGGTACCTGAAAGGTTCCAGGGTCGCCCCGCGCCCTGTCTCACCTCAGGTGCCCGGCGCCGTGCACTGGGTGGTGGCGTTGCCGTTGTAGTAGACGCGCCAGCCCATCATCTTGCGGGTGGCCGGGCCGTAGACGCCGTCCTGGGTGAGGTTGTCGTACTCGCCCTGGACGTTCCACACGGCCCGCTTCGTCTTGCTGCCGTAGATCCCGTCCTTGCCGCCCGTGTCCTCCTTGTAGCAGGTGATCAGGGCGTCCTGGAGCGCGGTGACGGCCGTGCTGCTGCTTCCGGAGGCCAGGACGCAGTTCCTGGTGCCGGTGCCCGTGTAGTAGGGCTGCCTGACCTTGGTCGTCGAGGACAGGGACACCGTCTTGACGGCGTTGCAAGTCGGGTACGACGCCGATGAGGCGGCCGGGGCGGCGGCGACCGCTCCGGTGAGGAGCGTGGCGGTGAGGGCTCCGGTGGCGAGGGCGGCCTGGACACGGGGTGAACTGCTTCGGGGCATGGTTCTTCCCTTCCCTTTCCTTGTTGGTTTTTGGCCGGGGGCTGCGGCTCAGCAGTTCTTGGGGTGATCGCGCAGCTTCGGCCAGGTCTTCGGGCCGATCGAGCCGTCGGTATCCAGGCCGTTCTTCGCCTGGAAGCGGATCGTCGCGGCCCTGGTCTTGTCCCCGAAGATGCCGTCCACCGTGCCCGGAGCGCACTCGACGTACTCCAGCAGGCACTGGGCCTCCTTGACGACATTGCCCTGGGAGCCCTTGGAGATGACGGTCGTCAGCGTTTTGCTGTAGTCGAAGCCGTGGTAAGGAGTGCCGTCGACGGTGAAGATGACGTGGCGGTCCTTGCAGGGTGCGCTGGCGGATGTCGCCTGTACGGCCACGCCCTCGGCCGGTGTGGCGTTGGCCGAAGGAGTCGCCAGCACCAGCGTGGTGCCCGCGAGAGCCGTGCCCGCGATGACCAGTGCGCATCGATTCCGTGCTTGTGCTGTACGCAAGAGATCCCCCGTTGTCTGCTGCCGGTGTCCGTCGTACGGAGTCTGTGCGCGGCGGGGCGGGAGCGGTACCTGAAACTCTCCAGGTTCCCCACCACACCCCATCCGCGGCACAGTGACCGGATGAGCACCAGGTCCGGAGCGCCAGGTCAGTTCTTCGCGGCCGTGCGCAGCGCGCGCCACGTGTCCGGGCCCACCGCTCCGTCCGCGTCCAGGCCGGCCCGCTTCTGGAAGGTGACGACGGCCGCGTGGGTCAGAGGGCCGAAGTCGCCGTCCACCTCGCCGACTTGGGTGATGCCGTGACGGTGCTTGAGCAGGCACTGGGCCTCTTTGACCTGGCTGCCTCCGTCGCCCTGCTTGATGACGAAGTCCCAGGTGCCGTTCCAGCCCGCCGTGTAGCCGCGGCCGTGGGTCTCGTCCTCGTACATCGCGGGCTTCTCGCAGCTGGCCGGTGCCGAGGCGGCCGGGGCCTGGTCCTGGTCCCGCAGCGCGTACGTCACCGTCGCCGTGGCCAGCAACGCGGCGGCGACCGCTGCCGCCAGGACAGGGCCGCGCCACTTCCGGGGCCGCAGCCTCGGCAGCCGGGCCGAGGGGGAGGTGCCCGCGGCCTCTTCCACCCGGCGCAGCAGTGCGGCGGTGCCGGCGGCGCGCGTGGACCGGTCCTCGTGCGTGGGGGCCAGGCAGTCGTGGACGATCTCTCGCCAGGCCTCGGGGAGTTGGGGGGACAGGCGCAGCTCCTCGGCGCCCCGGGCATAGCGCGTCGCCGCGTCGGCGCGCGCCTCCGTGCTGCCGCCGGGCAGCGGGAACGCTCCCGTCAGGACGACATGGGCGAGGACGCCGAAGGCCCAGATGTCGGCGGTGGGCCGGATCCGCGTACCCCGCTCGTCCATCTCGGACCAGAGCAGTTCCGGTGGGGTGTAGTCCGGGGTGGCGAATGCGGGGGCGTAGGCGTGGGTGCCCTCCATCTCGGCCGCCAGGTTGAAGTCGGCCAGCCGGACCGTGCCGTCCTTCATCAGCAGCACGTTGGCCGGTTTCAGGTCGCCGTGGACCCAGCCCGCGTGGTGCAGCTGGTGCAGGCCCTCGCAGATCTGGGCCAGGAGTGCGGGGCCGGAGTCGGGCGCCGGAGTCCGGTCCAGTACGACGTCCAGGGAGCCTTCGGCCTCTTCCAGTACGAGGACGGTGGCGCCGTCCAGCTCCGGGTGGTCCGGGTCGTCGACCGTCAGGGTGTCGTACATCCGGATCAGGCGGGGTGCGCGCAGCCGCCCCAGCAACTCCACCTCGCGCTCGGCCAGTTCGCGCAGATGACGCAACTGGCGCGGGGTGCGGGTGCCGGTGGGCAGGAACTTCAGCGCCGCCTGACGGGGCAGGTCCGGCTGCGCGCCGCCGGCGAGCCGGGCCGTGTAGACGGTGGCGAAGGCGCCGGAGGCGAGGGGTTCGCGGATCTCCCACGGTCCGACCCGGTAGCCCTTCGGCACGGAGACCGCGTACGACTGCCCGGTCACCGGATCACTCCGTTCGGGGCGACGGCCGCCGGGGCGACGGCCGCCGGGGCGACGGGCGTCGGGTCGGCGAGCGCGGTGAGGTCGTCCTCGCGTACGAGGTCGAAGCGGAGCGCGAGGGAGACGAGGGACTCTTTCTTGCCGTTCTGGCGAGGACCGCCTGGGTCGGCCGTGTCCGGGCCGGGCCGTAGGCGCAGCTTGACGGCCAGGTAGTCGATGTTCCAGTAGACCGCGGAACGGCTGACCGTGGGCCAGGTCGGACGCAGCCGCTCCACCAATTGCTCGACGGCGGGCAGCGGCGCGCGTGACTCGCCGCGCAGCCGGGGCTCGCACAGCGCGGCCAGCACCGCGAAGTACCGCTTCGTGCGGTCCAGGGCGAACGCCTGGACGGTGGCCGCTCCGGAGAGCCCGTGCCTGGCGACGCTGCGGAAGACATGGCGCGGCGCCCAGACATCGAAGCTGAGCAGGTCGCCCGCGGCGGGCAGCACCACGCGCGAGAACTCGAACGGTACGGGCGCGTCCATGCGCCCCGGCGCCACCTTGATGTGTTCGCCCGCGCCCTCCGGGTTCTCCACGACGTACGTCTGGTCCTCGCTGAAGTTGCTCAACAGCCAGAAGTTCCGGTCCGCCGTGATCTCGCCGGCGACCCGGGGTACCCCCTCATGCGCGATGGTGAGCCCGCCATTCGTTCCCGCCCGGCCGAACGCGAGCCGCTCCCCGGAAGCGATTCTGATCTGCTCGTCAACGCCGTCACACGACGGCGGCACCACGATAACGCTGTACATGGAGTTGTCCCTTCCCCCGATGTCAGGGGGTCCGCCGCCCCCTGGCCAACGACGGGCAGGGTAAGGGACGTTCATGAACTTCTGACAGGCTTTCGCGGAGCATGGCGCGTCGTGGTCGTCTGCTGGTTGTCGGCCGAGAAACAGTGCCGCTCACAAGGGGCACTCGCACCACACCGTCTTGCCGCCCGGCCTCTGCTCCACGCCCCAGTCCAACGCGACGGCATCGATCAGCAGCAGACCCCGCCCCGTCTCGTCGTCCGGCCCCGGTCGACGCCGGATGAGCCAGGCGTACGCGTCCGGGTCGCTGACCTCCAGGCGCACACGGCCACCGTCCGTACGGGTCAGACGGACCGTCACGGACGTGCCCTCGCCGAGGTGGTTGATCACGTTCGCCAGCAACTCGCTTACGCAGAGCTGCACTTCGGGGCAAGGCCCGCCCAGGTGCTCGCGCACAGCACGACGGACCTCGGGAACGGTCTTGGGAACTGCGAGTAGTTCGAGGACGAGCGGCTTCATCGCGCCGCCGCCTTGTGCAGCGCCTCGGCGAGCTTGCGGGCGGTGGCCGTGTTGCAGTTGCCGAGCGCCACGAGGCCTCCGTGGCGGGGCGGGTAGGTCCCCGCGAAGGTCGCGGCCTCGACGCCGAGCGACGGCAGCGTGATGCCGTTCGCTTGCAGCGCGGTGCGGAGTTGTTCCGCGCACTCCTGTACGTCGTGGGGGTCGCCGTGGTGGGTCATGGCTGCGCGCCTTCCTGTGCGTTGCGTGACGAACTCGTCACACATTGACGTCAGGCGGCGTACCGTAAAAGGGGTTTGGGGTCCACGGCACCAGGTGTGGAAACAGGTGGTCAACGGTGGTTGCGCGCAAGGACATTGACGGCTCGGCGAGCGTTCCCGAGTTCTACGGCAAGGAGTTGCGGTGGAAGCGGGAGGAGATGGGGCTCACGCTGCAGGAGACGGTGGAGGGCAGCTTCTACGCCCCTACCTACCTGAGCGAGATCGAGCGGGGCCAGCGGAGAATGCCCGAGGACCTCGCCGGACATGTGGACCGGGTGCTGAAGACGGACGGGTTCTTCGGGCGGCGGTGCGAGGACGTGCGGAAGGCCAAGCGGAAGGGGCACGCTGGGTACTACGAGCGGGCCTTGGAGGCCGAGAAGCACGCGAAGACCATCGAGGTGTGGGCCCCAACGGTTCTGCCCGGCCTGTTGCAGACGGCCGCGTACGCGCGTGCGGTGGTGCGGGCCACGCATCCGCTGGCGCCCGACGATGAGGTGGAGGAGAAGGTCAGCGCCCGTATGGCTCGGGCCCGCCTCTTCGAGAACGACCACAAGAAGCCGCTGTACTGGGCGATCCTGCATGAGTCGATCCTGCGGCACCCCATCCTGCCTCCGGAGGAGATGGCCGAACAGCTCGACCGCATCGCGGCGCTGGCGAGGCGCCACCGGATCGCACCACAGATCCTTCCGTGGAACAGCGGGCCGCATCCCTTCATGCTCGGCACGGCCATGATCATGACCTTCCCTGACGCCCCTCCGCTCGCGTATACGGAGTCTCTGCACAGCGGTGACACCATCGACGATCCGGCCCTCGTGGACGAGTACCGCAGGTCGTACGATCTGCTCAGGGCCGCCGCACTGCCGCCTGAGGCGTCCCTCGCCATGATCGAGGAAGCGGCAGAGGACTATCGAAATGGCAAGCAAGCAGATTGACTTGAGCGCCGCTGTCTGGCGCAAGAGCAGCTACAGCAACGGTTCCGGCGGAGAGTGTGTGGAGGTCGCCGAGGGTTTCGTCGGCGCCGCCGACTGGCGCAAGAGCACCTACAGCAACGGCTCCGGTGGGGACTGTGTCGAAGTCTCCGACGACCTCCCCGGCCTCGTCCCCGTCCGCGACTCGAAGAACACCCAGGGCCCCGCCCTCCTCTTCCCCGCGAACGCCTGGGCTCCCTTCATCACCGCGCTCAAGGGCGGCGACGTACCGACGAGTTGATCGCCTATGGAGCCTCGACACCGGAAATCCGGTACCTGCTCACCGCGGCGTCGCGGATCTGAGCCGCCTGCTCGGGCTCGGGTCCCGCGCCGCGGAAGCGTTCGAGGTCCTCGTCCGTCTCCCAACGCTCGTACACATTGATCCGATTCGCCTCGATCAGGTCGGCTGACAGGGCGAAGTCGAGGCAGCCGGGGGCGGCTCGGGCCTGCTCGATCGCCTTCGAGCTCCCGGCGAGGTACGCGTCGCGGGCAGCAGCATCCACGTACAGCTTTCCGGCAATGATGATCACGTTTGCTCCAAGTCGTGTGGTGTGGCGCAGCGCTACCGAGACAGACCGCAGCGGCACGGCAAACTCATCGGTCACACCACGAGACACCGCCTAGTGTCGGGATCGTGGAGACAACACATCGGCCCGCCGCGCGGGTGATCTGTCTGGACGCCGCCCACCGCCTGCTCCTTCTCCACTGGCGTGACCCGTTTGACGGGGCACGGCTCTGGGAGCCGCCCGGCGGGGGCATCGAGCCGGGCGAGACCCCGCTCACGGCCGCACGTCGTGAACTGGCCGAGGAAACCGGCCTGGACCCCGCCGCGGTCCTGGACCGTTCGGTGCCGGTCGACCGTGACGTGCGGTGGAACGGCAAGCGGTACGTCGGGCAGGAACACTTCTTCGTAGCCCACTTCGCCGAGGACCAACCGGAGTTGGTACGAACCGGCCTGCTCCCCGACGAACAGGCCAACCTCCAGGGTCACGCCTGGATCGCGTGGCCCGACCTGGACTCGGTACCGGACCGGCTCGAACCGCCACAACTGCCGACCGTTCTCCGAACCCTGGTACCCGAGGGCCCCTGGCGCGACGTCGCTCAGTGACCCGGGCGGATCAAGGTCTGCTGGGGGTCATTCGGTGAGCGGAAGCGGTGGCAGCGGCAGCGGCAATCCCGGCAGGCCGTCGATGCTGGTCGCGATGTGCTCCTTCTTCTGGAAGTACACGTCGAGAGAGTCATCGGTCTCGCGCGCGAAGCGCGACGCGTGCAGCGGGCGATCCTCGTCATAGGTCATACGCGGGACGGCGTACCCGCAGGTGTCGCGGATGCTCTCTGCGGTCACGACGATGATCGCGCGCAGGCCGTGCAGGGTCGGGTCGATGTCCGGGAAGTACCCCATCAGCTCCACCCATCGCGCATCGTCGCGGAAGACCGGCTCTCCGCGGCCGTGCACGCGCACGATATTGGGCGGACCGTCGAAGGCGCACCACATCAGGGTGATGCGGCCATTCTCGCGCAGATGGGCGATCGTCTCGGCGTTGCTGCCGGCGAAATCGAGGTAGGCCACGGTGAGTTCGTCGAGCACGGCGAACGAGCCGGTCAAGCCTTTGGGTGAAAGGTTGACTGTGCCCGCGCCATCCAGCGGCGCCGTCGCAGTGAAGAAGATGGGCTGCGCCTCGATGAAGGTACGCAGCCTGCCGTCGATTCGCTCGTAGCTCTTTCCCATAGGTCGATTATGTCGGGCCGTTGGTCCCGCCCACGCTGTACGAAGCCGGGATCACGCACCGCGCGCCGCCGTGGGACCTGGCCTATGGCAACGCGCAAGGGCCGTGCCCCTCCCTCACGGGGGCGGGACACGGCCCTTGGCGTGAATGGCGGCGCGAACGTGCCGCCTCGCGGTTCAGTGGCGCGGGCGGTTGAACCAGGCGCCGCCGTTCTTGTTGGCACAGAAGACGATGATCAGGATACCGAGGACCAGGCTGACCAGGGCGAAGACGTTGGCGCCGAACAGGCTGACGACGCTGAACAGCGTGACCACGGAGCCATAGACGATCGCCGAGACGCGTACGCCGCCACGGCCTGTGGTGAACTTCATGCCGGTGAAGATCGCCCAGAATGCGAAGGCCAGCACGATCACACCCAGGACGATCATGACGCCCGTACCGACGTTGGCGATGGTGTCCGCGTCCTCGGCGGAGACACTGGAGTCGGACGACACGGCGTCCTCGAAGGCGTCAGCGAACCAGGCGCTGGCCACCACCATCAACAAACCGCCCAGTGCTTGGAAACCGCCCAGGACGAAGAGCATCACGCGCGCGGCCTTTACTCCGCCCGGGATCTGGGTCGGACCGCTGGGGTAGCCGCCGTACGGCTGCTGCTGGAGGGGCGGCGCCTGCGGGTAGCCGTAACCCGGCTGTCCCTGCGGGGCGCCGTAGCCGGGCTGGGCCGGGGGCTGCTGGGACGGGTAGCCGGGCTGCTGGCCCTGCGGCGCGCCGTAGGGGTTGTTCGGGTCGCCGAAGCTCATGGCGTCTTTCCTCCGTTGTGGCGTGAGTGCGGGGACGACGCGGCACATTTCGGAGGAAGGTTCTACAGATGCGGTTCGTCCCCCCGGTACTGCCCCGCGGCACTGTGGCGTTCATCGTCCTTAACGCGCCGCTTATTTGTCCAGACGGATTCCGTAGGTGTTGTGCAAGTGCAACATCGCTGATCTTGGACGGATACGAGATCCCGGCCGGCGCCGGGGTCCAGGCCCTGGTCCGGCCGGGCGTGACCGGTTTGCGTGAGCGTGCCCTTGGTGACGTATCCGGCGACGCGGGTGCGCAAAAAACTTCCCCTTTGTCCGCGGCTGAGGCAACTGAGGCAGGGGTGTGCCGCCTCAGCCGCGCTCCACGCCGTACGACGGACAGGGCGGCCGAGCGGTTCTCGGGTGGCCTTGGGGCGCCCTGATTGGAAGCGGGGCCCGGTCATCCGCGAGGATGGGCTCATGACCGCCCAGATTCTCGATGGCAAGGCCACCGCAGCCGCGATCAAGTCCGATCTGACCGTCCGCGTGGCGGCCCTGAAGGAGAAGGGCATCACGCCCGGTCTCGGAACCGTCCTGGTGGGCGATGACCCCGGCAGCCAGAAGTACGTCGCGGGCAAGCATCGCGACTGCGCACAGGTCGGTATCGCCTCGATCCAGCGGGAGCTGCCCGCGACCGCCACGCAGGAGGAGATCGAGGCGGTCGTCCGCGAACTCAACGAGGACCCGGTCTGCACGGGATACATCGTCCAGCTCCCGCTGCCCAGAGGCATCGACGAGAACCGCGTCCTGGAGCTGATGGACCCGGACAAGGACGCGGACGGTCTGCACCCGATGAACCTCGGCCGTCTCGTACTGAACGAGCCGGCGCCGCTGCCCTGCACGCCGAACGGCATCCTCACCCTGCTGCGCCGGCACGGCGTGGAGATCAAGGGCGCCGAGGTCGTGGTCGTCGGCCGGGGTGTGACCATCGGCCGCCCGATGCCGCTGCTGCTCACCCGGCGCAGCGAGAACGCGACGGTGACGCAGTGCCACACCGGTACGCGTGATCTGGCCTCCCACCTGAAGCGGGCGGACATCATCATCGCCGCGGCCGGCTCCGCCCACCTCGTACGTCCCGAGGACGTCAAGCCGGGCGCCGCCGTTCTCGACGTCGGCGTCTCCCGCAGCGCCGAGGGCAAGATCGTCGGCGACGTCCACCCGGGCGTCGCCGAGGTCGCCGCCTGGATCTCCCCGAACCCCGGCGGAGTCGGCCCGATGACCAGGGCCCAACTCCTCGTCAACGTGGTCGAGGCGGCGGAACGCAGTGCCGGCTGAGGACACGACCGAGAACCGGGACGCCACGGAGAACCGGGACGCGAGCGAATCGCCGGAGGTGACGCGGGCGGGTGCCGCCGAGCCGGATTCCGGTTCCGGTTCGCGTTCCGGTTCCGCGGAGGCCGCGAAGGCGTCCGCCGACCGGCCGCGGAACGGAGAGTCACAGAACGGAGAGTCACGGAACGGCGAGTCGCGGCACGGCGAGTCGCGGGCCGCGCAGCCCCAGGGCGTGGAACCGGACGCCGAGTCGTCGCAGGGCGGCGCGCCGGAATCCGCCGAGGCGGCCGATGACCTGCCGCGGGAGGGCGCGATCGTCACGCGGGACGCCGTCAGTACCGTCGGCCCGGATGGGCACCCGCAGCGGACCACCCGGCGGTTTCCGCGGGTCACCAGGGACACCGCACGCCCGGAGGGCGGGGGGCGCGCCGCGTCCGGCGACGCGCCCGCGCCGGCGCGGCAGTGGCCGATGCTCATCGTCGCGGGGACCGTCGGACTCGGGCTGCTGCTCACCGCGTTCGGCGTCTTCCGTTACGGCACGCTGCTGATCGGAGTGGCACTGCTCGCGGCCGGCGTACTGCGCTGGGCGCTGCCCGGCGTGGGCATGCTCGCCGTCCGCTCCCGCTTCACGGACCTCGTCACGTACGGCGTCCTGGGCGTGACCATCGTGCTGCTCGCGCTGATGATCCAGCCCAAACCGAAGCTGGAGATCCCGTTCCTGGAAGACATCCTGCACTTCACGGTCCGCTGAGCACGTGCGCGCGTGGCGGAGGCCCGCACTCTCCCCCGAGTCGGAGTGCGGGCCTCCGTGTTTCCCTCACGGTGGCTCAGTGGACGTGTGGTGCCGCGGCCTCAGCAGTTGATGTACGACAACGGATCGGGCGGTGTGCCGGTACGTCACCGACCGTGCCGTCCCGGCCATGTCAACCGCCAGATCCGGCGGGGTTTCCGGGGGTAGCGGGGACGTCCCACGCTCTGAGCTGCTGGGATGCCATGGCCAATGACAACCGGGTGGGACAGGGGACGCCGTTCCGGTTGGGTAACGTGCCCTTGCGGGACGCAACCGCATCACCCCTGTGCGAACGTCCTCCCATCTGACGCAACCTCATATACGTACGCACGCGCCAAACGATCACGGGGGGTGGCGACATGGCGCGCTGGAAGGAACTGCCCGACTCGCTCGACCAGCGGGAGCGGCAACTCATCGTTCAGCTGCGGCGTTTGAAGGACCGCAGCGGACTCAGCCTGTCCGCGCTCGCGGCGAAGACCACATACAGCTCCTCGTCGTGGGAGCGCTGGCTCAACGGCAAGAAGCCGGTTCCCCGCGGGGCCGTGACCGAACTCGCGCGCGTCTGCGGCACGGACCCGACCAGGCTGCTCGTCCTCCACGAGGTGGCGGAGGGAGCGCGCCAGGCGGCTCCCGGGGCGTCCGGTGCCGCGGTGGAGCCCGAGGAAGAGCCGGCCGCCACCACGCGAACGGCCGCCACGCGAACGACCGCCTCGAGAGCCGCCGCCTCCCGCACGGTCACCATGCGAACCGCCGCCTTGCGAACGGCGACCGAACCACGTAGCCCGGGCGACCCACCCGCCGCGCGGCGGCGCCCGCGCCCCCGCCTCGTCCTCGGTGCCGTCGCCGCGCTGCTCGTCGCGTTCGGCGCGGGGACGATCGTCGGCCTGTCCTGGCAGGACGACTCCGGCGGTCCAGGTCAGGGCGGTCCCGGACAGCAGACCGCGCTCGCCGCCGAGAGCTACCGGCGCGGACAGACGTACGACTGCGACATCTCCCGCAAGGACGGCGGACTGTACGCCGGGTACAGCGCCTCCGAGCAGGTGCTGCTCGACATCAACCACGTCGGCTGGGACGTGGTCGAGGCGCAGTGCCTGCTCGCCCGGCACGGCTTCGACCCCGGCGACATCGACGGGGTGTACGGCGAGAAGACCAAGGGCGCGGCCTGGGCGTTCCAGGAGAAGCGCGAGCTCGCCCGGGACGGCATCGTCGGCCCCGACACCTGGCGGGAGCTGCGCAAGTGACTCCGGAGGTACGCCAACTGACCGAGGACCTGAGGAGGTTACGGGAAACGGCGGGCCTGAGCTTGAGCGAGCTCGCCGCCCGCACCCCGTACAGCAAGTCCTCCTGGGCCCGCTATCTCAACGGCGAGAAGCCCGTTCCGTACGACGCCGTCGTGGCCCTCTGCCGGGTCGCGGGCGAGCGGCCCGACCGGCTGCTCGCGCTGTGGGAACTGGCCGACGCGGAGTGGAGCGGCCGGGGGAGGAGCGCTGCGGACGCTGAGTCGGAGACGGGCGCGCGGCGCGGCCGCCGGGTACGCGTGGTCGCGCTCGCCGCGGGCGCGGCCGTCGCCGCCGGGGTGTGCGCCGCGGTCCTCCTGCTGCCGGACGAGTCGGCGGACAGCGCGGTGCCCCCACCGACGTACTCAACCGGCCCGACGTACTCGCCCGGCTGCACCGGCCCCGACTGCGACGGCCAGAACCCCGTCGACATGGGCTGCGGCGGCGACAACATGGTGACCACGGCCGCCCAGCGCACCTTCGCCGACGGGCAGCGCGTGGAACTGCGCCACGGCGCTACATGCAACGCGGTGTGGGCGCGCGCGACGCGGCTGCGGATCGGGGACCGGGTCGAGCTGACCCGCTCCGGGGCCGGCCCCAAGGAAGTACGGGCGGCTGTGCGGGACGACACGACCCGCTATCTCGCGACGACGATGACGCCGGCTGACGATCCGGCCGGGACCCGCGTCTGCCTGATTCCGGCCAAGGGCGAGCGCGTCTGCATCGAGGCCTGAGCTCGGATTGTGCCGGGATTTCGCCCGGTTCAGGCCCGGTTTGCATCGGTACCGGAGCCCGAGTTCGGCGGGTGGCGGCGGCGCCCGTCCACTCCCCCGAGCGAGGACGGACGCCGCCTGTGCTCAAGAGTCATGGGCGTGCGAACAGGGCTTCAATACCTGTCAGTTCCCTGTGGCACGGAGGTGACCGTTCCGGTACCTCGTGCCAGAAGTGCGACGTGTCCCGTAACGATCTGTACTTCACCCGCCGGTAGGTATGCGATTCCTCTGGTGCTTCCGGTTCACTAGTGACAGGCGATGTCGTGTATGTGTTCCGGTTGTGTCGATGTGTTGACAAGTTCTGGGATTTGATCTGATCACGTCCAACAGCAGGGATAACGTGGGCAATCGGGACGGTCCGGGACTTCCGGTGCGCTGACCAGGGGGCCAAGCAGGTCGCACGGGATCTCGGTGGGACACTGGACCGCATACCAGCGGGCGTGCAACGGTGCATGCCCACGGCTCGAAATGCTCCTGTGCGCCCGCACCCGGGGAACTGAGATCCTGGATCTGCGCATCCCTGTGGGTAGGCCGGAACGGGGACTCGGCAGAGGGCGTCACGCGCGAGGAAAGAAAAGCACGCACGGGGGGAAGAGGGGGAGCAATGCCTCGTTGGAGGGCCTTGCCGGATGAACTCGATCCGCAGGTCAGGGAGTTCGCCAGCCAGCTGCGTCGACTTGTCGACCGCAGCGGGCTGAGCGTCGCTGCCGTGGCCGACCGCACCGGTTACAGCAAGACATCCTGGGAGCGGTATCTCAACGGCCGCCTGCTCGCGCCCAAGGGCGCGATCGTGGCGCTGGCCGAGGTGACCGGCACGAATCCGGTCCACCTGACCACGATGTGGGAGCTGGCCGAGCGGGCATGGAGCCGTTCGGAGATGCGCCACGACATGACCATGGAGGCCATACGGATCTCCCAGGCGCGCGCCGCGCTCGGGGAGTTGGGTCCCAATCCTCCCAAGGCCAAGGGCGGCAGCCGGGGCAAGCAGGCGGCGAGCAAGGCCGCCGCTGCGGCCCCGCCCAAGCCGGCGGGCGCCGGGGCCGGTGCCGCGGGTGCGACGCCCGCGGCGGCGCCGCGCAGGCCCGCGGCTGGTGGGGATGCGCCGACGTCGTTCCTGGGGCGGATTCCGCAGAAGGAGTCGTCGGGTTCCTCGGGGTCGGCCGGTTCGGTGGGTTCCGCGGGTTCGTCCGGTAGGTCTGGTACGTCCAGTCCTGCGGGCCCTTCGGCTCCCCGTGCGGGCAGTTGGGGCGTGGCTCCTCCGCCGGGTCTCTCCGGTTCGGCCGGCTCGTCCGGCAAGCCGGGGCAGTACGGGCAGTCGGGTTATTCCCCGCAGTCCGGACAGTCTTCGCAGTCCGGCTACTCCGCGCCGACCGGTCCGTCCGGTCCGGCCGGAGGGCCGCCCGAGGACGCCCGGCCGCCGCGCTCCGGTGGTTCGCCGGACGCTCCGCGGCGGAAGCGGCGGGTCACGATGTTCCTCGCGGGCGTCGTCGGCGCGCTCGTGATGATCGCGGCCGCCCTCTATCTCACCGACCCCGGCGGTGGCGAGAGCGGGGACGACGCGAAGCCGAGCCCGACCCCGTCCGTCAGCAAGAACCTGCCGGCCGGTGTCGAGTGCAGCGGCAAGGACTGCACGGGCCAGGACCCCGAGAACATGGGCTGCGGCGGCGAGTTGGCGACGACCACCGACAGCGTCACGGTCGGCACGGCCCTCGTCGAGGTCCGCTACAGCGAGACCTGCGGCGCCGCCTGGGCCCGCATCACGCAGGCCACGGTCGGCGACGAGGTCCAGATCAGCTCGGCGGGCGCGGCGGAGCAGACGGGTCGGGTGAAGGTGGACACCGACACGTATACGCCGATGGTGGCGGTGAAGGACGCGGGCGATGTGAAGGCTTGCGCCACGCTGGCCTCCGGCGAGGAGGGGTGCACGGAGTCCGCCGGTTGAGCGGGTTTGCCTCCGGCGGCTGGGCGGGTGGGTTCGTTGTCGGCTGCGGGTGCGTTGTGGTTGCTCGCGCCCCGCGACCAGCCAGGACGGGCCCGCAGCCGCCCATGAACCGAACTCACCACCCCCGTAGGCGTCCGTAATCCCGGGTGACAGGAATGACCCGCCAACTCCGGGGCAGGCGAACCTCAACCCCACGGGATCCGGCCCCGGCCGGGAGGGTGGCACCCACCTCCCGGCCCCGGTACCGGCAACCCAACCCGGCGGCCGCCGTCACCCCCTCTCCCGACCGGCGGCCGCCTCTTCGTGGCTCCGCCCGCGGAGCGGCTTGTGGGGTGGGCCACACGGACCCGGACGTTCGGGATCACGGATGCGCGATAGCCTGATCGCTGGATCTCTCTTGATGCCAAGAGATCGATCAAACGCCCGGGGCAGTGCCGCCCCACCGCCAGCTGTCATACGGAGAACGCCATGACCCGCACTCCCGTGAACGTCACCGTCACCGGCGCGGCCGGCCAGATCGGTTACGCCCTGCTCTTCCGCATCGCCTCCGGCCAGCTGCTCGGCGCGGACGTGCCGGTCAAGCTGCGCCTCCTGGAGATCACCCCGGCGCTGAAGGCCGCCGAGGGCACGGCGATGGAGCTCGACGACTGCGCCTTCCCGCTCCTTCAGGGCATCGACATCTCGGACGACCCGAACGTCGCCTTCGCCGGCGCGAACGTAGCCCTCCTGGTCGGCGCCCGCCCCCGTACGAAGGGCATGGAGCGCGGCGACCTGCTGGAGGCCAACGGCGGCATCTTCAAGCCGCAGGGCAAGGCCATCAACGACCACGCCGCGGACGACATCAAGATCCTCGTCGTCGGCAACCCGGCCAACACCAACGCGCTCATCGCGCAGGCCGCCGCCCCGGACGTACCGGCCGAGCGCTTCACCGCGATGACGCGCCTGGACCACAACCGCGCGCTGAGCCAGCTCGCGAAGAAGACGGGCACCTCGGTCGCCGACATCAAGCGCCTGACGATCTGGGGCAACCACTCGGCCACCCAGTACCCCGACATCTTCCACGCCACGGTCGCCGGCAAGAACGCCGCCGAGACCGTCAACGACGAGAAGTGGCTGGCCGAGGACTTCATCCCGACCGTCGCCAAGCGCGGCGCGGCCATCATCGAGGCCCGCGGCGCCTCCTCGGCGGCCTCCGCCGCCAACGCCGCCATCGACCACGTCCACACCTGGGTCAACGGCACGGCCGAGGGCGACTGGACGTCGATGGGCATCCCGTCCGACGGCTCGTACGGCGTCCCGGAGGGCCTGATCTCCTCCTTCCCGGTCACCGCGAAGGACGGCAAGTACGAGATCGTCCAGGGCCTCGACATCAACGACTTCTCCCGCGCCCGCATCGACGCGTCGGTGAAGGAGCTGGAGGAGGAGCGCGAGGCCGTTCGCGGTCTCGGCCTCATCTGAGGGTCAGGTCTGAGGGTCTGATCCGAGCCGACCCCGGCATTCCGCAGTATTCCGCGAGCCCGTACGGCCACACCCGGCCGTGCGGGCTCGTGCGTTTCCCGACCTGGTTCTGCCCGCCGGCCCTGGTGTGCCCGGAGCCGGTCACGGAATCAGGGGCGGCTTGGGCAGGGACTTCTCGAACCAGTAGCCCCCGTACACGTCGTCGTTGTAGCGGGGGATCCCGGTGTACCCGCAGGCCCGGTACATCGCCTGGGCCTCGGTGAGGGTGGCGTGCGTGTCGAGGCGTACGACTCCGTAGCCGCGCTCTGCCGCCTGCCGCTCCAGTTCGGCGAGCAGGCGGCGGGCGAGGCCGAGGCGGCGGGCGGCCGGGTGTACCCAGACGTGCCGGATCTCGCCGACGCCGGGTTCGAGGCGGCGCAGGGCCGCGCAGCCCACGGGCCGGCCTTCCTCGTACGCGACGAGGAAGGCGCCGGTGTCCCCCGACACCTCGTGCGGCTGGACGAGGGCCGCCCGGTCGTAGCCCTCGGGGAAGCGGGCGTCGATGTCAGCGGCGTAGACGTCGAGGCAGGCGCGGGCGTCCGGGGCGGCTCCGTCGACGAGCTCGACCGTGATCGCGGCGAGCCTGAGCAGCCGCTGGGCGGTGCCGAGGGACTCGGTCAACTGCCCGCGCTGGGCCGGCGTCAGCCCGCTGAGCAGCCCTTCGGCGAGGCGGTTGGCCCGCCGGTTCTGCTCCTTCACCTCGACGCGTCCGGCCGGGGTCAGCTCCGCGAGCCGCAGCCGGGTGTCCTGCGGATGCACGGTGATCCGCACCAGGCCCTGCGCCTCCAGGGCCTTCGCCATCCGGCTCAAGTACCCGGCGTCCAGGCCGAGCCGGCTGCGCAGCTCGCGCAGTGAGGCCCCGTCCCCGATCTCGTACAGGAGTCGGGCCTCGCCGAGTGGCCGGTCCTGGCCCAGGTAGTGGTCGTCGAGTGCGCCGATGCGGCGGGTGAAGTAGCGGTTGAAGCGGCGAAGGGTGGTCACATGCTCTGTGGACACTGGCTCCATATTTCTTTGACTGTAGTCAAAGGTAGGGAGCGAGTCCACGAGTTGCCCGAAGTGGGTGGCGGGGGCAGAGGCTGAGCGGGCACAGTCCGTACGTGAGCGGTTACGCAGATGAGGTGCCCGGCTATCTGACGTTCCGGGTGACCCCGCAGGAGGGGCCGATCGCGGCCTTCGCCGAGCAGGAGGCCTGGCAGGCCCGGGAGCGGTACCCGCAGTTGCTGGGCGTGGGGATTCCCGAGTTCTTCCATGCGCGGGAGCGCGAGGAGGGCGGCTGGCAGCTGTCCGACTACAGCAGCGATACGCCGCAGGGCGCGCGGGACATGCTGGGTTCGTACTTCCGGCGCAGCGCCAAGGACGCCGAGGACGCCGGGGAGCAGAGTGCCGAGGGCAAGTGGATGGCGGCGGCCAAACGTATGGACCGCGAGGTCGTCGACGAACTGACCGTGCTGGGTGGCCGGTTCAGGATCGTCCGCGCCTCGCGGTTCATCCGCATGGGCGGCAACGGTCCCGAACCGCCCCGCCCCTCCGACCCCGATCCGCTCGACGCCGATCATGTACGTCCCCGGGGCCAGGTGATCGACCCGTACACCGGCACGGGCCTGGCCGATGGCATCCTCAAGCTGGACCTGGTCCGCTTCGTCGGCGTCGTCCCGGGCGCGCCGCCGGACGTCGCCGACGACGCGCGGCGGGCTCTCGCGACGCATCCCGGTGGTGTCCTCCTCCCCGCCGTGTTCATGATCTCCGAGCGGGTGGACGGCAGTTGGAAGCCGCACAATCCTGGGGCCTCCCATCGCTCGCCCCAGGCCGCGCGCGACGTCCTGGCCTCGTATCTGCGCGTCATGGGCCCCTTCGAACTCCGCCTCGACGACGCCGCCCGCGAGGAGTACGCGCGGGCCGCCGACCGCCTCGACGAGAAGCGCAGCAACGTGGCGAGCGTCGCGGGCCGCCGCTTTCGCGTCACCCGCGTCGAGCGCCTGGTCCGCATCGGGCCCGACGGCCCCGAAGGCCCCCGCCCCTCCGACTTCGACCCCGAACCTCCCGTCGAGGTCCACGTCCGCCAGCTCAAGGAACAGGGCCTCTGGAAGGAGAAGGACGAGCCGATCGAGCTCGACGAGCGGACGCGGGAGCTTAAGCGGCTGTGGGAGGCGGAGGCGGAGCGCCGTGCGGCACAGAAGAAGCGCCTGGGGCGCCGAGTTTTCGTTCTCGCAGCCGAGAGTGGGGCGCGACCAGCCACGACGCACCCGCAGCCGCGACACGTAGTGTCACTCTCATCCCCCCTGGCGGGGGTCTGGGGCGAAGCCCCAGGATCGGGAAAGGGCTCCGCGCAGCCGGAGCCCTTTCCCACAGTGACGAGGCACACTGTCGGGCACGGGCATGAAAAGCCCAGCCCGGGGCAGGGGCAACCAGCTCCTCGGAAGTGGCACGGGTGTGCCGCAGGGGCGACCAGGAACGGAAGGCAGCACCGACCATGGCGGGACCAGCGGAGCGACAGGCGCAGCAGACGATTCACGTGGGCGGGGAGTGGCGTGCGGCCGTCTCCGGAGACACGCGTGAGGTGCTCGATCCGGCGGACGCCAAGCCGTTCGCCGTAGTCGCGGAGGGTGACGGACGAGACGCGGACGCGGCCATCGACGCCGCCCGCCGCGCCTTCGACGAAGGGCCCTGGCGCCACACCCCCGCCGCCGAGCGGAGCGCCCTGCTGCGTCGCGTCGCCGATCTCCTCGTACGCGACCGTGAGCGGCTCGGGCTGCTGGAGAGCCGGGACGCCGGCAAGACGCTCGAGGAAGGGCGCGTCGACATCGACTGCGTCGCCGACGCCTTCCGGTACTTCGCCGATCTCGTCGTGGGGGAGGGCGGCGGGCGGGTCGTCGATGCCGGGTCCGACGACATCCACAGCGTTGTCGTGCATGAACCCGTCGGCGTGTGCGCCATGATCACGCCCTGGAACTATCCGCTGCTGCAAGCGAGTTGGAAGATCGCGCCCGCACTCGCCGCCGGGAACACCTTCGTCGTCAAGCCCAGCGAGATCACTCCGCTCACCACGATCGCCGTTGTGGAACTGCTCCAGGAGGCCGGGCTGCCCGACGGTGTCGCGAACATCGTCACCGGCCCCGGGCACACCGTGGGCGCCCGCCTCGCCGAGCACCCCGCCGTCGACCTCGTCTCCTTCACCGGCGGCCTCATCAGCGGCATCAAGGTCGCCCAGGCCGCCGCCGTCACCGTCAAGAAGGTCGCCCTCGAACTCGGCGGCAAGAACCCGAACGTCGTCTTCGCCGACGCCTGCGCCACCGAGGAAGGCTTCGACACCGCCGTCGACCAGGCCCTGAACGCCGCGTTCATCCACAGCGGCCAGGTCTGCTCCGCAGGCGGACGCCTCATCATCGAGGAGTCCGTACGCGAACGCTTCGTCGCCGAACTCGCCCGCCGGGCCGGCAAGATCCGCCTCGGCCGGGGCACCGAGGACGGCGTCGAGTGCGGTCCGCTCGTCTCCGAGCAGCAGCGGGAGAAGACCGAGGCGTACGTCGCTTCCGCTCTCGCGGAGGGCGCGGTGCTGCGGTCCGGCGGCAAGCGGCCCGAGCCGTCGGAGGAACGGCCCGCCACCGGCTACTTCTACGAGCCCACCGTCCTCGACCAGTGCCACCGCGAGATGAAGGTCGTACGCGAGGAGGTCTTCGGGCCTGTCCTGACCGTCGAGACGTTCCGTACGGAGGACGAGGCCGTCGCGCTCGCCAACGACACCGAGTACGGGCTCGCCGGCGGCGTCTGGACCTCCGACGCGGGCCGCGCCCGGCGCGTCGCCGCCCGGCTGCGGCACGGCACCATCTGGATCAACGACTTCCACCCCTACCTCCCGCAGGCGGAGTGGGGCGGCTTCGGAAAGAGCGGCGTCGGGCGCGAGCTCGGGCCCACCGGTCTCGACGAGTACCGCGAGAGCAAGCACGTGTACCAGAACCTCGCGCCGCAGCCGGTGCGGTGGTTCGCGGGCTGACGCCCCGCCCCCCGCCAAGGATCCGCCGAGCGCAGCACCTTGTACGACCCCGAGGAGTAATCCCCTATGCCTGAGCAGCCCACGCCCGTCCATGAGCACACGTACGACTACGTCGTCATCGGCGGCGGTACCGCCGGCTCCGTCATCGCCTCGCGCCTGACCGAGGACCCGGACGTCACCGTCGCCGTCATCGAGGGCGGCCCCAGCGACGTCGGCCGCGAGGACGTTCTCACTCTGCGGCGCTGGATGGGGCTGCTCGGCGGGGAGCTGGACTACGACTACCCGACGACCCGGCAGCCGCGCGGCAACTCGTACATCCGGCACAGCCGCGCCCGGGTGCTCGGCGGCTGCTCCTCGCACAACACGCTGATCGCGTTCAAGCCGCTGCCGTCCGACTGGGACGAGTGGGAGGCGAACGGCGCCAAGGGCTGGGGCGCGGTGCCGATGGAGGCGTACTACGCCCGGCTGCGCAACAACATCGTCGCCGTCGACGAGAACGACCGGAACGCCATCGCCCGCGACTTCGTCGACGCCGCCCAGGCCGCGCTGAGCGTGCCGCGCATCGAGGGTTTCAACAAGAAGCCGTTCACTGAGGGCGTCGGCTTCTTCGATCTCGCGTACCACCCGGAGAACAACAAGCGGTCGAGTGCGTCGGTCGCCTACCTCCACCCCTTCCTGGACCGGCCGAACCTGACGATCCTGCTGGAGACCTGGGCGTACAAGCTGGAGCTCGAGGGGACGCGGGCGCACGGAGTGCACGTACGGACCAAGGACGGCGAGGAGATCCTCGTACGCGCGGAGAATGAAGTCCTGTTGTGCGCGGGGGCCGTGGACTCGCCGCGGCTGCTGATGCACTCCGGTATCGGGCCCGCCCGCGATCTGGAGGCGCTCGGCATTCCCGTCGTGCATGACCTGCCCGGCGTCGGCGAGAACCTGCTCGACCACCCGGAGTCGGTGATCGTCTGGGAGACGAACGGGCCGATCCCCGAGAACTCCGCGATGGACTCCGACGCGGGCCTTTTCGTGCGCCGGGATCCCGAACATCCGGGCCCTGACCTGATGTTCCACTTCTACCAGATCCCGTTCACGGACAACCCGGAGCGACTGGGGTACGAACGCCCTGCCCACGGCGTCTCCATGACCCCCAACATCCCCAAGCCGCACAGCCGGGGAAGGCTGTATCTGACGAGCGCCGACCCGGCCGAGAAGCCCGCACTCGACTTCCGCTACTTCACGGACGAGGACGACTACGACGGCCGCACCCTGGTCGACGGCATCAAGATCGCCCGCGAGATCGCCAAGTCCGAGCCGCTGGCGGGCTGGCTGAAGCGCGAGGTGGCCCCCGGTCCCGACGTCACGGGCGACGAGGAGCTCGGCGTGTACGCGCGGTCGGTGGCCCACACGGTGTACCACCCGGCGGGCACCTGCCGGATGGGCGCCCCGGACGACCAACTCGCCGTCGTCGACCCGCAGTTGAGGATCCGCGGCCTGGACGGCATCCGGATCGCCGACGCCTCCGTCTTCCCGACGATGCCCGCGGTGAACCCGATGATCGGGGTGCTCATGGTCGGAGAGAAGTGCGTGGACCTGCTCGGCAGTGGCGAGTGATGGCCACGTCAACTCGCTGACTCCTGAGGATGCGGCGAAGGAGTGGGTGGACAGCCACGAATCGACTTGGCGGACGTGGCTGTCCGAGTGACCGTCAGCAGGTGTCCGTGACGCTCACCAGGCGTTCGGCTCCGCGGAGAGGTTTTCGTCGGCCAGGCGTTGCGCTGCGGCGCGCGCCTGGCCGAGCCAGTCGTCGTGCAGGGCTCGGGCCATGCCGGTCAGCGCCTTGGTGGCGTGGCGCTGCAGACGGGGACCGAACGTGATGCGTGTGGCCCCGAGTCGGCCGAGCTCTGCCGGTGCGGGACCTTCCAGTCGCGCGTAGGCGTTGATCGGGCCCGGGACCGCGGCCCGGAGCGCCGGGAGGGCATCCTCCGGGGCGCCGATCGGGTACACGCAGTCGGCGCCCGCCGCCACGTACAACGCGGCCCGCTCGACGGCCCGTTCGGGATCGGCGACCCCGCGCGAGAACGTGTCGACACGCGCGTTGACGAACAGCCGGTCGCCTGCGACGGCCCGTACCTCGGCCAGCCAGTCGGCGTGCCGCTCCGGGTCCTTGAGGACGCCCTCGTGCGAGTCCTCGAGGTTGCAACCGACGGCACCCGTCTCAAGGATCCGGTCCACCAACTCCTTGGGCGCGAGCCCGTACCCGTCCTCGACGTCCGCCGACACGGGAACGTGCACGGCCCGCACGATGCGCGCGACCGCCGCGAACATTTCGTCGGCGGGCGTGGCCCCGTCCTCGTAACCGAGCGAGGCAGCGACCCCGGCGCTGGGCGTCGCGAGCGCCGGAAACCCGGCGTCCTCGAAGACCCGCGCACTGGCCGCGTCCCACGGCCCGGGCAGGATCAGCGGATCGTCCGGTGAGCGGCCCTGGTGCAGCGTGCGGAAGATCTCGACCTTGCTCACCATGCACGGCCCCCCGGCGGGATGCGTCGGCTGACCATCAGCCGGTTCCATCCGTTGATAACGGTGATCAACTCGATGAGATGCGCGAGTTGGACGTCGTCGAAGTGCCGCGCCGCCCGCTCGTACACGTCGTCCGGTACGAAGCCTTCTGTGAGGACCGTGACCGCTTCGGTCAGCGCGAGCGCGGCCCGCTCGCGCTCGCTGTAGAGGTCCTCCGCTTCCTCCCAGGCGCTGAGGAGATCGGTCTGTTTCTCGCTCACGCCGTGCTTGCGGGCCAGTTCAAGGTGCATGTCGAGGCAGAACGCGCAGTGGTTGAGCTGTGAGGCGCGGATCTGCACCAGCTCGGCGAGCCCGGGGTCGCCCAGGCCCTTCTTCGCGGCGGCGCTCAGCGCGGACATGGCCTTGCCGACCCCGGGATCGAGGTACTGCGTGCGAGCCGTCATTTGTGCTCGCCCGCCTGGTAGTGCCCGGCGACCATACGGCAGGTCACGCCGAACCGGTTCCATGCGTTGATCACCGTGATCGCGGCGATCAGCTGCGCCAGCTCGGCCTCGTCGAACTGCTTGGCGGCCGCGTCGTACACCTCGTCCGGCACGAAGCCCTCCGTGAGGACCGTGACCGCCTCGGTCAGCGCGAGTGCCGCGGCTTCCTTCGCCGTGTAGAAGTGCTGCGACTCCTCCCACGCGCTGAGCTGGATGATCCGCTCGACACTCTCGCCGGCCGCGAGCGCGTCCTTGGAGTGCATGTCGACGCAGAAGGCGCAGTGGTTGATCTGCGACGCGCGGATCTTCACCAGCTCCAGGAGCACAGGGTCGACGCCCTGCCGGGCCGCCGTGTCGAGCCTGATCATGGCTTTGTAGACGTCGGGCGCGAGCTTGGCCCACGCGAGCCGGGGGGTGTGTTCGGGGACGTACGAGGTGGTGTCGGTCGTGGTGCTGGTCGGGTCGTCGGTCGTCTCGTTCGTCGTCATGACTGCGACCCTAAGGTTGATTAGCCCAGGAGTATGGTCCATTTCCATGGAGAAACCCTGGGCCACTTTGGGTGTTGATCTGCACCTCGACCTGGGCGGCTCCCGCCTGCGCCGAGGGCTCACGGACGCCTTGCGCGAGGCGGTGCGGAGCGGGCGGCTCGCACCGGGGACGCGGCTGCCGTCCTCGCGGTCGCTCGCCGCCGACCTCGGCATCGCGCGCAACACGGTCGCCGACGCGTACGCCTGGCTCGTCGCCGAGGGCTGGCTCACCGCGCGCCAGGGTTCGGGCACGCGGGTCGCGGAACGGGCCGTGGCGGCACCGGACTCGGACACGGCACCCAGGCCTCGCTCGCCCCGCGGACCGACGCACAACCTCGAACCCGGCAACCCCGACCTCGCCTCGTTCCCCCGCGCCGAGTGGCTCAGGTCGGCGCGCCGCGCGCTGTCCGAGGCACCTCACGACGCCCTCGGCTACGGCGACCCACGAGGTCGCGTCGAACTCCGCACCGCCCTCGCCGCCTACCTCGCCCGCGCTCGCGGCGTACGGACCGACCCCGACCGGATCGTCGTCTGCTCCGGCTTCGTACACGGCTTGCGGCTGCTCGCCGCTGTACTGCGGCAACGGGGGCTGCGCTCGCTCGCCGTGGAGTCGTACGGGCTTGACGTGCACTGGGGAGTGGCGGAGGCGGCGGGATTACGGACGGTGCCGCTGCCGTTCGATGAACTGGGAACGTGCACCGGTGGCTTGGCGGGAACGGGGGCGGGGGCGGTCCTGCTCACCCCCTCGCACCAGTTCCCGATGGGCGTACCACTGCGGCCCGACCGGCGGGCCGCCGTCGTGGACTGGGCGCGGGGAACCGGCGGGCTGGTCCTGGAGGACGACTACGACGGAGAGTTCCGCTACGACCGCCAGCCGGTGGGCGCGCTCCAGGGCCTCGACCCGGACCGCGTCGTGTACGTGGGCACCGCGAGCAAGTCCCTGGCGCCAGGACTGCGGCTCGGCTGGCTGGTCCTGCCGCCGTCGCTGACGTCGGAGGTCGTGTCGGCGAAGGGCGGCACGGACTGGTCGTGCGGGGTCCTGGACCAGCTGACCCTGGCGGAGTTCATCACCTCGGGCGCGTACGACCGTCACGTCCGCGCGTCCCGTCTGCGCTATCGCCGCCGCCGCGACCAGCTCGTCGCGGCTCTCGCGTCCCGCGCCCCGTCGGTGCGGGCCACCGGCATCGCGGCCGGTCTCCACGCTGTCCTCCAACTCCCGCCCGGCACCGAGCAGTCGGTGGTCCGGTCGGCGGCCTGGCAGGGCCTGTTGCTGCACGGCCTGACCCGCTACCGCCACGCGGACGTCGCCGAGGTCGCCGCCGCCGAACCGTACGACGCCCTTGTCGTGGGCTACGGCACACCCCCGGACCACGCGTGGTCGGGCACGCTGGACGCTCTGTGCAGGGTGCTGCCCTGAGGACCGTCGGGCCCGGTTACGGCGGCCGGGACCATGATCTACAGGGTGATGGCCGAGGAGTTGATGGTGAACGGTCACGGGGGAGCGGAAATGGCGGACTCGCAGCGGCAATTGCGTTCGGGCACGGTCGTACTCGGCGGCATGGGACTCCTGGCTCTCTAGATCCCCAATACGGCCCGGAGTTGGGTGAGTCCCCAGTCCAGGTCCTCCTTACTGATCACCAGCGGCGGCGCTATCCGGATGGTGGCGCCGTGGGTGTCCTTGACCAGCACACCCCGGTCCATCAGCTTCTCGGAGACCTCCCGGCCCGTGCCGTACGCCGGGGTGATGTCGATCCCCGCCCACAGCCCGCGCCCCCGGACCTGCGTCACCCTGCCCGTATCGCGCAACACCGCCAGCTCACGATGCAGATGGTCACCCAGCTCCGCGGACCGCGCCTGGAACTCCCGGGACCGCAGCATGGCGATGACCTCGATCGCCACCGCACAGGCCAGCGGATTCCCGCCGAACGTCGAACCGTGTTCCCCGGGCCGGAACACCCCCAGAACCTCTGCGCTCGACACCACCGCCGACACCGGCACGACCCCGCCCCCGAGCGCCTTGCCCAGCACATACATGTCCGGCACCACCCCCTCGTGCTCACACGCGAAGGTCCTGCCCGTCCGACCCAGTCCCGACTGGATCTCGTCGGCGATGAACAGGACATTCCGCTCCCGCGTCAACTCCCGTACGCCCGCGAGATAACCGGTCGGCGGCACCAGAACCCCCGCCTCACCCTGGATCGGCTCCAGCAGCACGGCGACCGTGTTCTCCGTGACGGCCTCGCGCATCGCGGTCAGATCGCCGTACGGCACGATCTCGAAGCCCGGCGTGTACGGGCCGAAGTCAGCCCGTGCCTCCGGGTCCGTGGAGAAGCTGATGATCGTCGTCGTGCGCCCGTGGAAGTTGTCGCTCGCCACGACGATCTTCGCCATCCCGTCGAGCACGCCCTTGACCTTGTACCCCCACTTCCGCGCGGTCTTCACGGCCGACTCCACCGCCTCCGCGCCCGTGTTCATCGGCAGCACCATCTCCATGCCGCACAGCTCCGCCAGCCGCGCGCAGAACTCGGCGAACCGGTCGTGATGAAACGCCCGCGATGTCAGCGTCACCCGCTCCAGCTGCGCTCTGGCCGCATCGATCAGCCGTCTGTTGCGGTGGCCGAAATTGAGCGCGGAGTATCCGGCCAGCAGGTCGAGAAAACGGCGCCCTTCGACATCCGTCATCCACGCCCCGTCCGCCGTGGCCACGACGACCGGCAGCGGGTGGTAAGTGTGCGCGCTGTTCGCTTCGGCCGAGGCGATCAGCTCCTCCGTACGGGTCACGGGATCTCCCATCTCCTCTCGGCACGCTTGCTCTGGGATCCAGGGGCCCCGGTATCCGGGGATCTGGGGTATCCGGGCGGGGTTTTCGGCCCCTTCCCATCGTCGCTCGCGTCTGCCTCGCATCATCGCTCGCATGGTGGACTCGGGGATCTGGCGATGGGCAGGCCCGGTAGGCTGATCGGCGGGCCGTGACTGGCGCGCTGGGATGGGACCGACCATCGGGGAGCGGCCCGCGATGAACAAGTGCCGTGCGCCTGGGCCGAACCGTGAACGCCACGTCCGGAGGTCCCTCATGTCCGACAAGTCTGCGCCCCTCTCCACCGAATCCACCGCCTTCCGCAGCGCCCTCGAAGTGATCCGCGCCGTCGAGCCCCGGGTCGCCGACGCCATCGGCCAGGAGGTCGCCGACCAGCGCGAGATGCTCAAGCTGATCGCCTCCGAGAACTACGCCTCCCCGGCCACCCTGCTGGCCATGGGCAACTGGTTCAGCGACAAGTACGCCGAGGGCACCATCGGCCGCCGCTTCTACGCCGGCTGCCGCAACGTCGACACCGTCGAAGCCCTCGCCGCCGAGCACGCCCGCGAACTCTTCGGCGCCCAGCACGCCTACGCCCAGCCGCACTCCGGCATCGACGCCAACCTCGTCGCCTTCTGGGCCGTCCTCGCCGATCGCGTGGAGGCCCCGGCGCTCGCGAAGGCCGGTGTCCGTAACGTCAACGACCTCTCCGAGGCCGACTGGGCCGAGCTCCGCCAGGCCTTCGGCAACCAGCGCATGCTCGGCATGTCCCTCGACGCCGGCGGCCACCTCACCCACGGCTTCCGCCCGAACATCTCCGGCAAGATGTTCGACCAGCGCTCCTACGGCACCGACCCCGCCACCGGCCTCATCGACTACGAGGCCCTGCGCATCTCCGCCCGTGAGTTCAAGCCCCTGATCATCGTCGCCGGCTATTCCGCGTACCCCCGTCTCGTGAACTTCCGCATCATGCGTGAGATCGCCGACGAGGTCGGTGCGACGCTGATGGTCGACATGGCGCACTTCGCGGGCCTCGTCGCCGGCAAGGTCCTCACCGGCGACTTCGACCCCGTCCCGCACGCCCAGATCGTCACGACCACCACCCATAAGTCGCTGCGCGGCCCGCGCGGCGGCATGGTGCTGTGCGACGACTCCCTCAAGGACCAGGTCGACCGCGGCTGCCCCATGGTGCTCGGCGGCCCCCTTCCTCATGTCATGGCCGCCAAGGCCGTCGCGCTCGCCGAGGCCCGCCGCCCCGAGTTCCGCGACTACGCCCAGGCCGTCGTCGACAACTCCCGCGCCCTCGCCGAGGGCCTGATGCGCCGGGGCGCCACCCTCGTCACGGGCGGCACCGACAACCACCTCAACCTGATCGATGTCGCCACCTCCTACGGCCTCACCGGCCGCCAGGCCGAGACCGCCCTGCTCGACTCGGGCATCGTCACCAACCGCAATGCCATCCCCGCCGACCCCAACGGCGCCTGGTACACCTCCGGCATCCGCATCGGCACCCCCGCCCTCACCACGCGCGGCCTGGGAACCGCCGAGATGGACGAGGTCGCCGGCCTGATCGACCGGGTCCTCACGACTGCGGAGCCCGGCACCACGGCGAAGGGCACCCCCTCCAAGGCCCAGCACATCCTGGACCCCAAGATCGCGGACGAGATCTCCCGCCGGGCCACCGACCTCGTGGCCGGCTTCCCGCTGTACCCGGAGATCGACCTGGGCTGAGACGGCGGGCTCGACTGACGGTGCTGAGCTCAACTGAGGCCCTGAGTGGCTTGCCTCAGCTGAGCCAGCCCGGTTCAGCCGGCACTGCGCGTGTTCAGCTGATCCAGCTCGGTTCAGCTGGGACGCGGCGCCTGCCGACTGGTTGCGCCGTACCGGTCACACATCCCGCAACTCTTGCCGAGGCCCGGTATCCCGTCCTCGCCCCCGGCCCGGAGGCAGTGCCACCGGCAACCGCGCCGCGAACGGTCGTAGCACCAGGGCCAGTACGGCTCCGACTGCCAGCCCCGGTATCGCCCACCACCAGTCGGTTCCGTCGTCTGCCCCTGCGGCGGCCGTGGCCGTAGTCGCAGGGGTCTCGTCGGCGCCGGGCGGCACCGCGGCCGATGTGTCGTCCGACGAGTGCTGCGGCCCCGAAGCCGGGTTCGTCCCCGCAGGGTGTTCGCTCATGACGCCAAGACCGGTGAGCAGGGACCGGAGCTCGTCGGGCTTCTCCGCTCGGTGCCAGACCTCCTTCGGCGGCTTCAACGCATCAGGCGCCAGTGTGAGCTGCGTTTGGATCCAGACGCTCCGGGAGCCGGGCACGTCAGGATGCACCCTGTCCACACGCCAGGGAGTGACGTCATGGATCATCCATGTGATGTTGATCCCGCGGCCTATGGAGTCGAGGTCCGGCGGCTTCTCCTGCAACTTCTCGAGGTCGCCGCCCCGCTGAGGCAGCAGGTCGCTCAGGCGCACGTATTCCGCGTCGCTGGTGTACAGCGACGCCGTCTCCCCGCTGTAGGGCGATACGAGCAGCACACTCGTCGGCCCGCCCGCCACCGCGGTCGGCGCCCCGGTCAGTACCAGAGCGAGCGCCACCGTCAACGCCCCGGCTGCCGCTGCCAGTTCACGAACCCTGCGCATCGGATGCATCGGACCCCCAGTCGACCCCGGATGCGGCCTGTCCGCACCCTGTCACTTCTGGTACACCGCTCGACCCGCCGGGGTTCCCACTCGGCCCGCATGACTTCCGACCACTTCGCGGCGCCCGCCCCCAAATGGGCCAGCTCCGCGGCTCTACTCCGCGGCACTACTCCACGGACTCCGCTACAGCCTCCGCCCGCTCCCGCGACTCCACACCCTCGAGCCGCAGCGTCCGCTGCTCCCCCTGGTCCTCCCACAACAGGGTCGGCCCCGCCGTGCGGACCGTCCTGGCGTACTCGTGGCCGCGGGCGTCGATCAGCGCGAGCTCAAGGCGGTGGGGCTCGGCGAACCACAGGCCCGAGTCGCCGTTCACCGTGACCGGTTCGTAGGGCACCGTCGTCGACTTCCAGAACAGCGGAGAGAGCGTCGCCCGGAACTGGTCGAGCCGTATCACCTCACCGTCCCCGTTGTCCCAGCACAGCGACAGGACCCGGCGGTCAGCCGACACCTGTGCCGCCGACGGGCGCCCCAACTCCCTTGGCAGCAGCGGCTCGATCCCTGCCCGCCGGGCAGCTCCCGCCACGGTCAGGCCCTGCTCGCAGCCCGGCACCGGAGACGGAGAAGCGTGTGGCTCCGACGGCTCGTACCGCACCTCGACGCCACCGAATCCGAACCAGTCGACGACCGCCGCCCGCACCGGAGGCGTGAGCACCAGCACCGTCAGCAGTCCGCACAGCGCGGCGGTCAGCGAACGCCAGCGCTGCCGCGTCCACCGCCGAGCCGACCGGATCCGCGTCGCCGGTCCCGACGGCTCGGCCACCGGGACCGGCACCTGCTCGGCCAGTATCTGCTCCAGCACCCGCTCGACCATCGACTCGGTCCCGCTCGCACCCGGCGGATCCAGCGACCGTCCGAGCGCACGCAGCTCCTCGGGCAGCCGGTCCGCGTTCCCGCGCGCACGCCCCGGCTCGCCGGGGGCACGACCACCCGGGGACTCCGCGCCCCCGTGCTCGTACGACTCACTCATGCTCATCACCTCCTTCCCGGGGCTGGAAATCCGGCAGCAGCCGCTGCAGTTTGCGCAGGGCGCGGTTGAGCCGGGACTTGACCGTCCCACGCGGCCAGCCCAGAGCCTGGGCCGTCTCCGGCTCATCCATCTCCAGCAGATAGCGGTACGTGACGACCCGTCGGTGCTCCTCGCTCAGCCGGTCCAGGGCGGCCAGCAGCGCCGCCCGGCGCTCGACCTCCAGCGCCGCGACCGCCGGGTCCGCCGACTCCGGTATCACCGGCTCAGCCTCCGTCAGCGCGGCCTCGCGGCCCACGACCGTGCGCTGGCGCACCGCCGTCCGCACTGTGTTCCTCGTCTCATTGGCGACGATCGACAGCAGCCACGGTCTGAAAGCCGCGCCGTCCCGAAAGCGCCCCAACGTGCAGTACGCCTTGAAGAAGGCCTGCTGCACCACGTCCTCCGCGTCCGCACCCGCGCCCAGTGCCGCGGCCGCTCTGAGTGCGATGCCCGTATGGGCACGCACCAGCTCCGCATACGCCTCCGGCTCTCCGGCGCGTACGCGTGCGATCACCGCGGCCTCATCGACGATGCGGCCCCCCTCCCGCGTCCTCACACTCTTGTTACACCGCCGGAGACGGATCGGTTCCCATCTGTTTCCGACCAGTTCCGGACCGACTCCCGACACCTGAGAGAATGAGGCCATGGCTTCTGACAGTCCCCGCGTGCTTTCCGGAATCCAGCCCACCGCGGGCTCGTTCCACCTCGGCAATTACCTCGGCGCCGTCCGTCAGTGGGTGGCTCTGCAGGAGACCCACGACGCGTTCTACACGGTCGTCGACCTGCATGCGATCACCCTTCCGCAGGACCCCGCCGAGCTGCGCTCCAACACCCGGCTCGCCGCCGCCCAGCTGCTGGCCGCCGGGCTCGACCCGGAGCGGTGCACGCTCTTCGTCCAGAGCCATGTCCCCGAGCACGCCCAGCTCGCCTGGATCATGAACTGCCTCACCGGGTTCGGCGAGGCGTCCCGTATGACCCAGTTCAAGGACAAGTCCTCCAGGCAGGGTGCCGACCGGGCCTCCGTGGGCCTGTTCACGTACCCGATCCTCCAGGTCGCGGACATCCTGCTGTACCAGGCCAACGAGGTGCCGGTCGGCGAGGACCAGCGGCAGCACATCGAGCTCACGCGCGATCTCGCCGAGCGCTTCAACGGCCGCTTCGGGCAGACGTTCACGGTCCCGGCGCCGCACATCCTCAAGGAGACGGCGAAGATCTACGACCTCCAGGACCCGTCGATCAAGATGAGCAAGTCGGCGTCGACCCCGAAGGGCCTCATCAACCTCCTCGACGAGCCCAAGGCGACCGCCAAGAAGGTCAAGAGCGCGGTCACCGACACCGGCACGGAGATCCGCTACGACGCCGAGAACAAACCCGGCATCAGCAACCTGCTGAGCATCTACTCCACCCTCACCGGAGCCGGTATCGAGGAACTGGAGCAGAAGTACGTAGGCAAGGGCTACGGTGCGCTCAAGACGGACCTGTCCGAGGTCATGGTCGACTTCGTGACGCCGTTCCGGGAGCGTACGCAGCAGTATCTGGACGACCCGGAGACGCTCGACTCGATCCTGGCCAAGGGTGCGGAGAAGGCGCGCGCCGTCGCCGCGGAGACGCTCTCCCAGGCGTACGAGAAAGTGGGCTTCCTGCCCGCCAAACACTGACCGAGGCACTGACACCCGGGATCGGGCCCGACGGCCGTACAGTCGTAAGCCGTACGGAAACAGGGAACACACAGGACCAGCGGCCATCCCTGTCCGCCAGAAGAGTCCGAGCCACCGGGAACACCCAGCGCACCACGGCAAGCACCACCACAACGGCAAGCACAACAGCAAGCACAACGACAGGAGACGACGTGGGGACCGTAACGATCGGCGTGTCGATCGCGGTCCCGGAGCCACACGGCAGCCTGCTCCAGGAGCGGCGCGCGGGCTTCGGCGACGCCGCCGCTTCCGGCATCCCCACCCATGTCACGCTGCTGCCGCCGACGGAGGTCGACGACTCGGCGCTGCCCGCGATCGAGGCGCACCTCGTGGAGGTCGCGGCCGCCGGGCGCCCCTTCCCGATGCGGCTGAGCGGCACAGGAACCTTCCGCCCGCTGTCGCCCGTCGTGTACGTCCAGGTCGTCGAGGGGGCCGAGGCCTGTACGTGGCTGCAGAAGCAGGTCCGGGACGCCTCCGGGCCCGTGGCACGCGAACTGCAGTTCCCGTACCACCCGCATGTGACGGTGGCGCACGGAATCGACGACGAGGCGATGGACCGGGCGTACGAGGAGCTGTCCGAGTACGAGGCCGAGTGGCCGTGCACCGGGTTCGCGCTCTACGAGCAGGGCTCCGACGGGGTGTGGCGCAGGCTCCGTGACTTCGTGTTCGGGGGAGCGGTGGTGCCTCCGCAGGCGACCGCGTCCACGCAGAGCGACACCACGTTGCCTACACGCTGAAGGCCGACCGGGCGCCCTGACCGCTCAGCGGCGACTACACGGGCAGGCGCCTGACCACCGCCCTCGGGGCATGCCGCAGCGCCGACATCACCAGGCGCAGCGACCCTGGCACCCACACCGTCTCGGAGCGCCGACGCAGGCCCACTTCGATCGCGGTCGCCACCGCCTCCGGGGTCGTCGCGAGGGGGGCCTCCGGGAGACCGGCCGTCATGCGGGAGCGTACGAATCCGGGGCGTACGACCATGACGTGGACGCCTGTGCCGTGCAGCGCGTCGCCCAGGCCCTGGGCGAAGGCGTCGAGGCCCGCCTTGCTGGAGCCGTAGATGAAGTTGGCGCGGCGGGCGCGTTCGCCGGCGACCGAGGAGAGCACCACCAGGGAGCCGTGTCCCTGAGCCTGCAGTGCTTTGGCGCAGATCAGGCCGGACGAGACCGCGCCGGTGTAGTTGGTCTGGGCGACGCGTACGGCCGCACCGGGCTCGTTCTCGTCGCGCGCCTGGTCCCCCAGGACGCCGAATGCGAGCAGCACCAGGTCGATGTCGCCCTCGCTGAAGACCGGGCCGAGCGCGGACTCGTGGGAGGCGGAGTCGAGCGCGTCGAAGGCGACGGTGCGTACGTCGGCGCCGAGTTCGCGCAGCCCGGAAGCGGCCGACTCCAGGGCAGGTGAGGGGCGGCCCGCGAGCCAGACCGTGCGGGTGCGGCGGGCGATCAGACGGCGCGCGGTGGCGAGCGCGATCTCGGACGTGCCGCCGAGGACGAGCAGGGACTGGGGGGCTCCGAAGGCGTCCTTCATGAAAATCGAGCTCCTGTAGAGGTGGGTTGGAAAACCGGACTCCGTGTACGGCTCACAGTCCGAGGCGCCGCGACAGATCCGACGTGAACACCCCGGCCGGGTCCAACTCCGCCCGCAGCGCACGGAATTCATCGAGCCGTGGATACATCGCGGCGAGCAGCTCGGGCCGCAGCCGTGCGTCCTTCGCGAGGTAGACGCGTCCGCCGGCCGCCGCGACCTCCTCGTCCAGCTCGTCCAGGAAGGCGCCGAGTCCCGGCAGGTTCGCGGGGAGGTCCAAGGCGAGCGTCCAGCCGGGCACCGGGAAGGACAGCCAGCCCGGATCGCCCTCCCCGAAGCGCTTCAGCACGGCGAGGAACGACGGGCAGCGGCGCCGCGAGATCCGGTGCACGATCCGGTGCACGGCGCCCTCCTGGCCGTATCCGACGACGAACTGGTACTGCACGAAACCGCCCCTCCCGTAGAGGCGGTTCCAGTGCGGCACACCGTCGAGGGGGTGGAAGAAGGCGGAGATCTTCTGCAGTGCGCCGACGCGCGCGCGTGGGGTCTTCCGGTACCAGAGCTCATTGAAGAGGCCGACCGTCGTGCGGCCGAGCAAGCCGTCGGGGACCAAGGAGGGGGCGGCGGGAAGGCGAAGAGGACGGAACGCGAGTGGGTCTCTACGCGCGCGTGCGGGCAGTGCGTCGACAGGAGCGTGGTCCCCGCGTGTCAGCACCGAGCGCCCCAGCGACGTACCGCGGGCGAGCAGGTCGATCCAGGCGACCGAGTAGCGGTAGCGGTGGTCGGTGGCCGTGAGGCGGGCCATCAAGTCGTCCAGGTCCTTGGCGCGTTCCGTGTCGACCGACATCAAGGAGGTCTCCACGGGCTGGAGCCGCACGGTCGCCGCGAGGACGACGCCCGTCAGGCCCATGCCGCCCACGGTGGCGTCGAAGAGCGGCGTGTCACGGGCCACCGTACGGATCTCGCCGTCCGCGGTGAGCAGTTCCAGGGCGCGCACATGGCGGGTGAACGAACCGGACACATGGTGGTTCTTGCCGTGGATGTCGGCGCCGATCGCCCCGCCGACCGTCACATAGCGGGTCCCGGGCGTCACCGGCACGAACCAGCCCAGCGGCAGCAGGACCTGCATCAGCGTGTGCAGGCTGACCCCGGCGTCGCACAGGACCGTCCCGCCGTCCGCGTCGATCGCGTGGATCCGGTCAAGGCCCGTCATGTCGAACACGGCCCCGCCCGCGTTCTGCGCCGCGTCCCCGTACGCCCGTCCCAGCCCTCGCGCAATGCCCCCGCGGGCCCCGCACGTCCGGACGGCCGCCGCGGCCTCCTCGTAGGTACGAGGGCGGATCAGGCGGGCGGTCGTGGGGGCGGTGCGGCCCCACCCCGTGACGGGCGCGGGGGCGATGTCGGAGACGGAGGCAGAGGCGACGGCGGACGAGGCGGAGGTGACCGTGGACGTGGAATCGGCGGGCATACCGGCGACCGTATCGTCCCTATATAGGCGTTTGATTAAGGAAACAGTCGAAGTGTCAATACTCTCGCCGAAACGGGTGATTAATGGGATGTCGTCAAATATCGCCGGAGTTCTGGGATGGTCGCCGTGAACAGTGGACCGGCATGGACGACCTTGACCGACGGCTTCTCTCCGCCCTCCACGGCTGCGGTACGGACCCACGCGTCGCGGCCGCTGCCCGCGCTCTGTCCCGGGCGGGAGAGCATGGCGCGCTATGGCTCGCGGCCGGGCTCCTGGGCGCCGCCGTGGACCGTGAGCGGCGCGGTGCCTGGCTTCGTGGCACGGCCCTGACCGCCGGCGCGCACCTGGTCGGCATGGGCGCGAAGCGCCTGGTGCGCCGCCCGCGCCCCGGGCACGTCGAGCCCCTGGTCCGTACCGTCGGACGGCATTCCTTCCCCAGCGTGCACGCCACGTCGGCAGCGGCGGCGGCCGTCGCCTATGGAGCACTGGGTGCGCGTCCGGTGCCGCCGCTGGCCGCCGCCGTGTGCGTCTCGCGGCTGGTCGCCGGCGTCCACTATCCCTCGGATGTGGCGGCGGGCGCGGCTCTCGGCGCGCTCACCGCCCGGCTCGGCTCCCGCTGGATGCTGACGCCCAGCCTCGCGGACAACAGGAGGCCGCGACCATGACGGAAACGGCCCTCCTGGAGGGCACGCCGCAGCCGCAGCCCGGTCCTCAGAAAATGGGCCTCCTAAGAGGCCTGTTTTGGACCGCCCGTCCCAGACAGTGGGTCAAAAACGTCCTTGTAGTCGCCGCTCCGGCCGCCGCCGGCGAGCTCTTCTCGCGTCACGCGCTCACGCAAGTCGCGCTCTGCTTCGTGCTGTTCACCGTCTGCGCCATCGCCGTGTACCTGATCAACGACGCACAGGACGCCGACGCCGACCGCGCCCATCCGGTCAAGCGCCATCGCCCGGTCGCCGCCGGGCATGTGCCCGTACCGGTCGCGTACGCCGTCGGGGCCGTCCTCGCCGTCGTAGCCCCGGCCGCCGCCGCGGTGCTCTGCTCGCCGGTCACCTCGGCGTTGCTGATCGCCTACCTGGGCATGCAACTGGCGTACTGCGTCAGCCTCAAGCACGTCCTCGTCGTCGATCTTGTCGTGGTGACCACCGGATTCCTGATGCGCGCGATGATCGGCGGGATCGCGCTCGGCATCCCGCTGTCGCGCTGGTTCCTGATCACCACGGGCTTCGGCGCGCTGTTCGTGGTCGCCGCCAAGCGGTACTCCGAAGCCGTACAGATGGCCGGAAAAGCGGGCGCCACGCGCGCGTTGCTCACCGAATACACCACCGGCTACCTCCGGTTCGTCTGGCAGCTCGCGGCCGGCGTCGCCGTCCTCGGCTACTGCCTGTGGGCCCTGGAGAAGGGCGGCCTGCCGCACACCGGCGTGCTGCCCTGGCGACAGCTGTCGGTGGTCGCCTTCGTCCTCGCTGTCCTCCGGTACGCCGTCTTCGCCGACCGCGGCACCGCCGGCGAGCCCGAGGAGGTCCTCCTGCGCGACCGCCCGCTCGCCCTGATCGGCGGGGCGTGGCTCGGGATGTACGCCCTGGAGGTTGCCGACTGGTGAGCGAAATCGGGGTACCCGGACATGGGTCGTCGGCATAGGGGGCAGGTTCGGATCATGGACTGGCTGAAAAGTCTCCCCGGCGTCGGGCCGGTCGTCACGCGTCTGATGGCCACGCACGCGTGGCGCTCGTACGAACGCCTGGACCGCGTGAAGTGGACACGGCTCGCGGCCGCGATGACGTTCATCAGCTTCGTCTCGCTCTTCCCGCTGATCACCGTCGCCGCCGCGGTGGCCGCCGCGACCCTCGACGAGAAGGGGCAGCGGGAGCTCGAGGACAAGATCGCCGAGCAGATCCCCGGCATCTCCGACCAGTTGGACATCGGCGGCCTGGTGAACAACGCCGGCACCGTCGGCGTCATCGCGGGCGCCCTGCTGCTGTTCACCGGCATCGGCTGGGTCGGCTCCATGCGCGAGTGCCTGCGGGCGGTGTGGGAGCTGCCTGACCCCGACGAGAACCCCGTACTGCGCAAGGCCAAGGATGCGGGGGTTCTGGTCGGTCTCGGCGGCGCCGTACTCGTCACGATCGCCGTGTCCGCCGTCGCGGCGACAATGGTCGGCTGGACGGCCCGGCAGCTCGGCATCGACGAGGCCGGCTGGGGCAGCGCGCTGCTGCAGGCCGCCGCGTTCGCCATCGCCGTCCTCGCCGACTTCCTGCTCCTGCTGTACGTCCTGACGCTGCTGCCCGGCGTCGAGCCGACCCGCCGCCGGCTTTTCACCGCGGCGCTGATCGGCGCCGTCGGGTTCGAGCTGCTGAAGCTGCTGCTCAGCGGCTATATCAGCGGCGTCGCCTCGAAGAGCATGTACGGCGCCTTCGGGGTGCCCGTGGCGCTGCTGCTGTGGATCAACTTCACCGCGAAACTGGTGCTCTTCTGCGCCGCCTGGACGGCGGCGCAGAAGAACGAGTCCCTGGATTCGGAGGCCTCCCAGGACTCCGAGGACGGGGACTCCGGGGAGTCCTCCGAGAAGGCCGGCGCGAAAGCCGACGAGGGCGCTGAAGAAGGCGCGCAGGCCGGCAAGCCAGACGTCGGCACGGTCGTCGGCAAGACGGTCGTCGGCAAGACGGACGTCAGGGGCGCGGCCGGCGGCGCACCAGGTCGGGCAGCGGCCAGCGGCGGTTGACGAGGAACGCCCCGCCGGCGAGGAGTACGAGCACGCCTCCGGTGATCCCCAGCGCGATACCGACGCCGCTCGACCCCGCGTCCTGCGCTGAGGCGGCGACCGGGTTGCCGTCACCGGAGCCGCCCGCCTCCCCGGAAGCCTCCGCGTCCGGCGCCGTACCCGTGTCCGCGCTCTTCGGCGGCACCAGCTCACCCACCGGCTCTATCTTGTCCGCCGCCTGGAAACCCCAGTCCAGAAGGCGAGCGGTCTCCTTGTAGACCTCGAAGTTCTCGTCCTTCTCCGGGTTCATGACCGTGACGAGCAGCACCTTGCCGTCACGCTCGGCGACCCCGGTGAAGGTGGAGCCCGCGTTCGTGGTGTTGCCGTTCTTCACGCCCGCGATGCCCTTGTAGACGCCGAGGCCGGGGGCGCCCGTCAGCAGCCGGTTGGTGTTCTGGATCTCGAAGGACTTGCGGGTCGTCTTGCCCTTCTTGTTCTTCTTCGTCTCGCCGGGGAACTTGGCGCGCACGGTCGAGGCGTACTCCCGGAAGTCCTTCTTCTGCAGTCCGGAGCGGGCGATGAGGGTCAGGTCGTACGCCGATGACACCTGCCCCACCTCGTCGTAGCCGTCCGGGCTGACCACGTGCGTGTCGAGGGCCTGGAGTTCCTCGGCGTGCGCGTTCATGTCCTGGACCGTCTGGTCGACGCCCCCGTTCATCGCGGACAGGACGCGTACGGCGTCGTTGCCGGAGCGAAGGAAGACGCCGAGCCACAGATCGTGGACCGTGTATGTCTCGTCCTCCTTGATGCCGACGAGGCTGGAGTTCGGACCGGTGCCCGCCAGGTCGGAGGGCACCACCTTGTGCTTCTCCTCACGCTGGCTGAACTTCGGCAGCAGCGTGTCCGCGAACAGCATCTTCAGGGTGCTCGCCGGGGCCAGTCGCCAGTGCGCGTTGTGCGCGGCCAGCACATCGCCGGACTCGGCGTCCGCGACGACCCAGGAGCGCGCGCTCAGGTCCTTCGGCAGCACCGGGGCGCCAGTGCCGAGGTTCACCTGGGTGCCCGCCTTGCCGAGTTGGGCGCCGCCCACGGTCGACATGTCCGCCGGGGCCGTGGCGCTCGGTGAGGTGCTGGCCTTCGGGGTCGCCTTCTGACTCGGTGTCGGCGTTCCGTCCGCGACGGCGGGCCCGGTGGCGATCGCGGTCGCGGAGAGCGACAAGGTCAACAAGGTGGCGGAAGTGACCAGCAAGGAGGACTTGGTGGTCTTTTTCATGGCGGACACGGACGAGAACGTACCTGGCCCCGGACGGGACGTCGCACCGCCCTCCCCACCGCTGCCCTCACCACGGCGGTTCGCTCCACCGCGGCCCACTCCGCTGTGGGTCTCCTCACCCCGGACGCGGTCACCGGTCGACGGCAGCGATACTGAACGTATGAAGCTCAGCCGTCCCGTCTCCTGGTTCCTGCTCGCCTTCGGGGTGTGGAGCTGGGTCATCTGGATCACTTTCGTCAAGAACCTGGTGGCGGACGGGAGTGGGCTCGCCTTCGAAGACGGCGAGCCGACCGGGTACTTCTGGGTGCATCTGACGCTCGCCGTCATCTCCTTTGTCCTTGGGACGGTCGTCGGGTTCATCGGGTTGCGCGGAGTTCGCGCCATTCACCGCACGTCATAACGGGAGCTCCGCGTGGTCATCGTCTTTGTGCTCATCATTGTGGTGGTGCTGGCGCTCTTCGGCGTCGTGCACTGGTACATGTGGCGCCGTCTGGTGCGCGACACGACGACCGGGCCGGGGCTCGCCCGGCGCGCGGGCGCGGCCGTGTTCATCGCCGGTCCGCTGCTCTTCGTCGCGGCGATGACCGCCGAGCGTGGCGGGGCTCCGTTCTGGCTCCAACAGGTGCTGGCCTGGCCGGGGTTCCTGTGGCTGGCGATCGTGCTCTATCTCCTGCTCGCGTTGCTCGTGGGAGAGGCCGTACGGCCCCTCGTACGGCGGGTCGTCGAACGGCGTTCAGCGCCTGAGACACCTGAAGCACCGGACGTGGTGGGCGAGCGCGAGCCGGTGGCGGTCGCCGCGCCCGACGCCGTCGTGGGGGCGGGGGCGGGGCAGCCCGGCTCCGGCGCGGCGGCGCTCGTTGCCGACGGAGACGACCGAGAGGGTGACGGCGAGGCTGAGGTCGCTTCTGACGGCGGTTCGGGGGCCGCGACCACGCCCCCCGGCGCCGCCACGTCCGGCGCGGCGGCCAGTGGGCCCTCCCGGCGTCTCTTCGTCTCCCGTGTGGTCGGTGGCGCCGCTGCCGCCGCCGCGCTGGGGACGGTCGGGTACGGGACGTACGGCGTGCTGCGCGGGCCGAAGGTGAAGCGGGTGACCGTGCCGCTGGCCAAACTGCCGCGGAGCGCGCACGGGTTCCGGATCGCCGTGGTCAGTGACATCCATCTGAGCCCCGTGCTCGGGCGTGGGTTCGCCCAGAAGGTCGTCGACACCATCAACTCGACTCAGCCCGACCTCATCGCGGTCGTGGGCGATCTCGTCGACGGCTCCGTGAAGGACCTCGGGCCCGCCGCCGCGCCGCTGGCCCGGCTGAGGGCGCGGCACGGCTCGTACTTCGTCACCGGCAATCACGAGTACATCTCCGGTGTCGAGCAGTGGGTCGAGCACGTACGCGAACTGGGGATGACTCCGATGGAGAACGTGCGCACGGAGCTGCCCGGCTTCGATCTCGCCGGTGTCAACGACGTGTCGGGTGAGGACGAGGGGCAGGGGCCCGACTTCGAGAAGGCGCTCGGCGACCGCGACCGGGCACGCGCGTGCGTGCTGCTCGCCCATCAGCCGGTGCAGATCCACGACGCCGTGGACCACGGCGTGGACCTCCAGCTCTCCGGCCACTCGCACGGCGGCCAGCTCTGGCCCGGCAACTTCGTCGCGGCCCTCGCCAACCCGACCGTCGCGGGCCTGGAGCGCTACGGCGACACGCAGTTGTACGTCTCCCGGGGCGCCGGCGCGTGGGGGCCGCCCACCCGGGTGGGCGCACCGTCCGACATCACGGTCGTGGAACTGGCGTCCAGGCAGGCGTGACCGCCTCGGGGCCGGCCTTCGCGCACGTCCGACCGCCCCGGATCCGGGCTCCCAGCAGGCTGGGCTATCCCGGATCCGGACTCCCGCCCGTCCGGCCCGGCAGTGTCACCGTCACCGCCAGCCCCTTGCCCGGAGCCGTCCGTACCGCGACCTCGCCCCCGTGTGCGGTCACCACGCCCTGCACGATCGCCATGCCCAGGCCGCTGCCCGCGCCGCCGCCCGCCCGGAAGAACCGGTCGAAGATCCGTGCCGCGTCCTCCGCCGCCAGCCCCGGCCCCTCGTCCGCGACACACAGTCGTACGGTCCCGCCCTGGCGCTCCAGAGCGATGGTGACCGGTACATCGGCGGGCGTGTGCGTGCGTATGTTGCCGACGAGGTTGCCGAGGACCTGCCGCAGCCCCGACTCGTCGGCCTGGACGAGCAGGGCGCCGTCGGCGTCCACCTTCACCGGCCGGTCGGGCTGCTGGGCCCGCAGGTCCTCGGCGGCGTCCCGCACGAGGCGGCTCAAGTCGACGTTCTTGAAGCGAAGTTCGGGCTGCTGGTCGAGGCGCGCCAGGGTGAGCAGCTCGTCGACGAGTCGGCCCATACGGTCGGCCTCGCCGTTCATCCGGTCCCAGGCCCGCTTGCGTTCGACCGGTTCGCGCAGCATCCCCTTGTCGTACAGCTGGAGATAGCCGCGGATCGCCGACAGCGGCGTACGCAGCTCGTGCGAGGCGTCCGCGACGAAACGGCGCAACTGGGCCGCACTGCGCTCGCGCGTGCGGTACGCCGACTCGACCTGGTGCAGCATCGAGTTCAGGGCGAGCCGCAACTGCTCGACCTCCTCGGTGGGGTGCCGGCTGGAGGGCACCCGGCGGGTCAGATCCCCCTCGGCTATCGCCGACGAGGTCTCCACCATGTCCTCCAGGGGGCGCATCCGGCGCCGCACGCTGAGCATCGTCAGTACGCAGAGCAGCGCGAGCAGCAGGGCGCCGACGAAGAAGTCGAGTGCGACCGCCTTGCGGATCACCTCGTGCACGGAGCCGGTCGACCTGGCCATCAGCACAGTGGTGCCGTCGGCCAGGGGCGCGGCGGTGACCCGGAAGGGGGTGCCGTCCAGTTTGAGGTCGTGCGGTTCCTCGTCGTCGACGAGGGCGGCCGGACCGTCCACCGCTGCGGCGAGCGCGCGCTGGGTTTCGGTGGGCGCGAAGCTGCCGATGGCCGTGGGACGCCCTTGATCGTCCACCGCTACGAAGATGCCGTCCTGCACCCACGAGTCGGCGTCCGCCTCCTTGTCGGAGGGGGTGGGCGAGACCCGGGCGCGCACGGCGGCCAGCGCGCTCAGCGAGTCGACCTGTTTGAGGGTGAGTTTGGAGTCCCCGATCGAGTCGCGGGTCGCCATCAGTTGCGTATCGACGCTGTCCAGCAGGTAGGTCCGCATGGCCATCAGGCTCACCACGGTCGCCACGACGATGCCCAGTGCCAGCATCGCCACGTTCGCCAGCGTCAGCTGGCCACGCAGCGAGTGGATGCCTTTGCCGCCACGGCGCCGGATCGTCATGCGAGCCCGTATCCCACACCTCGGCGCGTCGTGATCACGGGAGCTCCCAGGGTGTCGAGCTTGCGCCGCAGATAGCTGATGTACGTCTCCACGACGGTCGACTCGGCCGAGTGCTCGTACTGCCAGACGTGGCGCAGGAGTTGGTCCTTGGGCACGATCCGCCCCTCGTTGCGCACCAGGAAGCGCAGCAGCGCGTACTCGGTCGGGGTGAGCTCCACCGAGCGGCCCGCGCGGTGCACGGAGTACGTCGTCTCGTCCAGCTCCAGGTCGCCGTAGCACAGGGGCGGGCGCTGGGGGAGGAC
>NZ_JAAKZX010000060.1 GCF_011045025.1 Streptomyces ureilyticus | reverse complement strand
CTGCTCGGCACACCCGTCGGGCAGATCGTCGGCCGGATGAACAGCGAGCGCAGTGTCCAGGCCGTCTTCGACGACCTCACCCGCGGCTTCGAGCGGGCCGTCGACCGAATCAACCGGATCGCTGGAATCCCGGGCTCGTGGTGGTAGGCGACGTCCGCGGGAGCGGCGGTCCAGGGTTCGTCCGCGGGGGCGGTAGCCCAGGATTCGTCTGCGGGCGCCGTGGGCCAGGATTCATGCGTGGGCTCGGCGGTCCAGGATTCGCCCGAGGTCACGGACACGACCGGGCCGGTCGGGGCCTCCTCCGCGAGCGGGGCCGTGGGCGGCTTCTCTGGGAACGGACCCGTGGGCGGCTCCTCCGGGATTGGGCCCCTGGATGGCCTCTCCGCTATCGGGCCCCTGGATGGCCTCTCGACGAACGGGTCCCTGGGTGGCCTCTCCGCGAACGGGCCCATGGGGGCCTCCGCCGCGACGGGGCCCGCCTGTGCCTTCTCAATGCGGGCACGGCGGCCGGGCCGGGAATCGAGATACGGCCGTGCTCCCCAGCCGAGCACCGCCTCGGCCAGCAGCACCGGCCGCCGGCCGCCCGTCTGGTCCAATTGGTCGGCCGCATAACGGCAGTACCCGCACTTGTTCATGTGCCGGAGCAGATCGCGGCAAGTCTTGGTGCTGCCTTGCCGGACCGACGCCTCCAGCAGTCGGTTGTAGCGACGGCACTCCTCACGGGGGGCGAGTGCGGTGTGCGCCTCAAGCGTGGCGGTGCGTAAGAGCTCACGCGCCCGCTCCAGTTGGGCGGGAGCGTCGGCGGCGGTCAGGCCGAGCAGTTCGGCCGGTATCGCGAGGTCCTCCGCCTCGACTTCCGCGTGCCACAGAATGCCGCGGGCCGTCTCCGGCAGCTCCTTGAATGCGCGGGACACCAGGAGCCGGTTCTCCGGCGGAAGAAGCCGTACCGAGGCGCGGTCCCCGTCCTCGGGCCCGGAGTGGAGATCGGGGTGGAGCTGTGAGCGCCGGTGGTCCGCGTCCCATTCCGCCGCGATACCGCGCACGGCGACCAGCAGCCGTGGCAGCCACGCCACGGTCTCTCCGGGCCGCCGCCCGAATTCCCCGAACGTTCGTGTGAATGCGGCGGTGGTGAGCATTCCGGCGTACTGCGTGCTGCTGGTGCACAGTCGCGCGTACGAGTGGACCGCTGCCCAGTGCCGAGCCAGCAGTTGCTCGTCCGTCGCTTCGTTCACGTGCTCTTTCCTCCGCAGACCCCGCCGAAATCAGCCCATACCTCTCGGTATGGAATGGGCACACGCCGCCAATCGCAGCCTTCCACAGCGCACCGCCCCGTACAAGCCAAACCAGTCAATGCCCGTTTCTGCCCGAGTAGTTGGAGAGCGGCTTGAGAGCGGTTGAAGCGTTTCAAAGTGTCAACCAGAGTTTGCCGCAAGGTGATTCGAATTTCGTTTCTCTAAGTCACCTGGAGTATGTGCCGATTTGCCGTCCTGGAACACAGGGCATCGGATCTTCTACGGGGCTCGGAGTCCCGCCCGGTACGCGCCGGGAGGCGTCCCGTAACGCTGCCGGAATACGCGGTTGAAGTGGTACGGGCTGGTGAAACCGGAGGCCGCCGCCACCCGTTCCACCGGCAGATCGGTGGCCTCCAGGAGGCGGGCCGCGTGCAGCAGTCGGGCGGCGAGCACGGCCCGCATCGGGGACTGGCCGAGCTGCTGGCTGAAGAGGTGCGCGAACCGGGAGGGCGACAGCGAGACGTCCGCGGCCAGTGACTCCACGGTGTGCGGCGCGCCCGGGTCCGCCGCGATCAGCGCCTCGGCACGGCGGATCCGTACGTCGATGCCGGACCGCTGCGGCTCCGTGCGCGCGGTGGCGGCCGTGAGGAGCACGACCGACTCCAGGGAGCAGAGGGCGAGCTCGCGGGCGGCGGCTCCGTGGGCGACGGCGACCTGGCCGGCTTCAGCGGTGGCGACCGGCGTGGCGGTCCGGCCGGGCGGCGCGCCCTGCCCCGTCCACCGTGCGTCGGCGAGCATCCGCCGGAACGCCGACTCCACGCGGTCGTGGACGCCGTCGGGGGCCGGCGTCACGACGTACAGCCGGTCCCCGCGCGCGTACGGCCGCAGCCAGCCCGCCCACGACGCCCTGGCCTGGCAGTGCACCCACCAGAACGCCCAGTGCCGTGCGCCCGGCGCGACCGCGTACCGATGGGGAACGTCCGGTCCGAGGACCACCAGGTCCCCCGCGCCCGCCCGCGCTTCGACTCCGCCCTGGCTCAGCCGTCCGTGCCCGCCCGTGGTCCAGGTGAACAGCCAACTGTCCGCGCCGTGCGGGCGGTTGACGCTGTAGGCGGGCCGTTCGTCGAAACGGCCGACGGTGACGAGGCCCGGTGGCGGGGCAGGGACAGCAGGCTCGGGCAACCCGTCAGCGTTCACGGGCATCCTCCCGAAGGATGCGGCGGCCTAGCGTGAGAGGGACGGAGCCTGCCGGAAAGGGTTGACGCATGACAGTCACGGACATCGGAGCCTTCCATGAGCCCATCCTGCCCGAGGCCGGACACCGCCAGTTCGAGGAGGACGGCTTCACGGTGCTGCGCGGGCTGTTCGGCCGGGACGAGATCGCCGAGCTGAACGCGGAGTTCACGGCCCTGCACGCCGCCGGTCCGGTGCCCGGCCATTTCGAGCCGCGCGCGACGGAGACACTGGGGTCCGCCGATCCGCTGCACAGCTACCCCCGTGTGATGCATCCGCACCGCATCAACGACCTGGCGCTGCGTTTCCTCCTCGAACCGCGGCTGCGCGGCGTCCTGGAGACCCTCTTCGGCGAGGAGGTGCTGGCCGCACAGAGCATGTTCTACTTCAAGCCGCCGGGCGCGCGGGGCCAGGCCCTCCACCAGGACAACTTCTATCTCCGGGTAGAGCCCGGCACCTGTGTGGCCGCGTGGATCGCCTGCGATGTGATCGACCGGGAGAACGGCGGACTGGAGGTCGTTCCCGGCACGCACAAGATGGACCTGTTCTGCCCGGAGGAGGCCGACGAAGGCGTGTCGTTCGCGCGGGAGTATGTACCGCCGCCGCCCGGCCTCGCCGCCGTGCCGGTCGACATGTCGCCGGGTGACGTTCTGTTCTTCAACGGCACGCTGGTCCATGGCTCGCAGCCGAATCGCTCCGCTGAGCGGTTCCGTCGGTCGTTCATCGCCCACTACGTGGGGCGGTCTTCCGAATGCATCGGGAGCCACTACCGCACGCTGACGATGACCGGGGATCCGGTTCCGCTGCGGGAGGCCGCGGGGGCGGGGCCGTGCGGGACGGAGTTCGCGGCGGGCCCGCACTGAACGCTCCGCGGGGTGCCTCCGGCGGTTAGGCGGGTGTGGGTGCGTGGGTGGTTGCTCGCGTCAAGACCGCAACAGCCGCGGAGCGGTGAGGTGCAGGACTCCGTCCTGCCAGGTCACGCCGCTCAGATCGGGCACGACTACGCGGGCCTCGGTGGCCAGACCGCGCGAACCGACTCCGATGACGTACGCGCCGGCCGCGGCCCCCGCCTTCGCCCCCGCGACGCTGTCCTCGAAGACAACGGCCTCCGCGGGATCAAGCCCGAGCTTCTCGGCCGCCGCGAGGTAACCGTCCGGCGCCGGCTTGCCACCGGCGACGTCATCCGCGGCGATGAGCACGGGCGGCACCGGCAGACCCGCGGCACCGAGCCGGGCCCGGGCGAGCGCGGTGACGCCCGAGGTCACGACGGCCCAACTCCCGTGCGGCAGGCTCGTAAGGAGGTCGAGCGCACCGGGCAGCGCGGTCGTGAGGCCGGCGGCCTCGATCTCCAAACGATCGATCCGGCCGAGCGCAGCGTCCCGCTCGGCCGGATCGTCGACGAGCAACGCGACGGTGTCGGCGGAACGCCGCCCATGCACCATCGCGGTGACCTCCTCAGCCGGCAGCCCACGCTCCCGGGCCCACCGGCTCCACGCTTGGTCGACACCCGCGTCGGAGTCGACCAGAACGCCGTCGTTGTCGAAGAGCAGGCCTTGGCAGGGGATCTTCATGCGGGGTCCTTCAGCTGACGGGACGGTTGCGATAGCGGCCGACGAGTTCGCGTGCGGCGACCTGCATACGGGCGGGCGGCAGGCCCCGGGCGATCAGGGTCAGGTCGTCGACCACCATGTCGCCGATGGTCAAGAACGCCTCCGGGATGCCGCCCGCCCGGTGGGCGGAGAGCACGAGCCCTTCCAGGGTGCGGGCGGGGTCGTCGGCGGCGACGGGTTCCTCGGGCCAGACGTCGATGCCCGCCAGCAGCCGGCCTTCGGCGACCCGCGCGAGGAGCGCCGGAAAGTCGACGACGGGTGCCCGGCTGATGAGCACGAGCCGGGCACCGTCCGGCAACAGGTCCAGTTCGCGCGCGCCGAGCAGATGGCGGCTCTCGTCGGTGACAGTGGCCAGCACGAACACGAACCGGCTGCGGGTCAGGGTCTCGTCCAGCGTGGCGGGCACGAGCCCCTGCTCGCGCAGGACGGCGGGCGGCAGCCAGGGGTCGTACACCCGCAGCGTGGGACGGAAGGCCGCCAGCAGCGGGTGGAGGGCGCGGCCGAGCTGGCCGAAGCCGATCAGGCCGATGTCGGAGCCCCGCAGCAGTACGGCGTCGGCGTTGCCCTCGGACACGTACCGCTCCCGTCCGGCGCGGAAGGCCCGGTCCTCGCGGCTGATGCCGCGCGCCAGGTCGAGGGCGAGCCCGAGTGCGTACTCGGCGACGGCCTGGGCGTATGCGGGACCGCAGTTGAGGAGGTGGATACCGCGCTCGAAGCAGGCGTCGTAGTCGACGTGCGGGTAGAAGTTGCCCTCGACGTTGAGCACGGCCCTCAACTTCCCTGCGCGAGCGAGCCGTTCGGCGGGCAGGTCGGGCTGCCCGACGACGGCGAAGGCTTCGGGCAGGGCCTGGTCGAGGGCTTGCTCGGAGTCCGGTTCGATGACGGTGAAGCGTTCGCGCAGGCGGGCGAGGGCGTCGGGCGTGAAGATGCGGTCGGTGGGGTGCGGGGCGGCGCGCAGGATCACGAGCGGTTTGTCCGGGGTACTCACGGCTCTCCTTGCATCCGTACGGTGGGGAAGGCGGCGACCTCCCGGAACGGTAACCGCGTTCGCCGCCGCGCCGCGCCTGTGCCAACTTGACGCGCCCGTCGCCCTGCGGCTTTGATCCTGGCGTGTCGAGGCGCGCAGGACTCCCGATGGACCGAACGGGCATGACCGTCAAGCGCGTTGCCGTTGCCCTGGTCGCCGTCGTGGCACTGGCCGCCTGCACGTCGGGGTCCGGAGAGAACGGCGAGACAGGCGGGGCCACGGGCGGCAGCGCCGCACCGTCGAAGCCCGGAGCCGTTCAACTGCCGCCCCGCAACGCCGGCTTCGACTACCAGATCGGCGGTGCCTATACCCCGCCGGCCGGCGTCCGTATCGTCGCCCGCGACCGCGCGGCGGAGCCCGCGCCGGGCCTCTACAACATCTGTTACGTCAACGCCTTCCAGGCCCAGCCGGACGCCCGGGACGACTGGCCCGCCGACCTGCTGCTTCGTGACAAGAAGGGCGAGGTCGTGGTGGACGCCGACTGGGACGAGGCGCTGCTCGACATCGGGACGCCGGCGAAACGGGGGCGTATCGCCGACCGGGTCAACCAGTGGGTCGACGACTGTGCGGCCAAGGGGTACGACGCCGTCGAGCCGGACAACTACGACAGCTACACCCGTTCGCGCGGCCAGCTGACCGCCGACGACGCCATGTCCTTCATCAAGTTGCTCTCCGCGCACGCGCACGCCCGTGGTCTGGCCGTCGCGCAGAAGAACACCGTGGAGCTGGCCGGCCTCAAGTCCCGTACCGGGCTGGACTTCGCGGTGGCGGAGGAGTGCGGCGCGTACGACGAGTGCGGTGCGTACGCGAAGGCCTTCGACGACCGGGTCGTGGTGATCGAGTACACCGACCGTGGTGTGGAGAAGGCCCGTTCGGGCTTCGGGGAGCGGCTGAGCATCGTGCGCCGGGATGTGGAGGTGTCGACGCCGGGCGACGCCGGCTACGTCCGCGAGTGAGTCAGCAGTTCCAGGCCCTGCTCCCAGCGGAAGCCGTCACCCGGTCCGCCGAACCGGACCCCCATCCCGCGCAGCCGCGTAAGGCTCTCCTGGTACGCGGGGTGGACGGTCAGTGCCTCGCCTATGCTGGGCAGTACGGCGATCGGCACACCGAGGCCGTACGCCTCGCACAGGGTGCCGAGGGCCAGGGTGTCGGCGATTCCGGCGGCCCATTTGTTGAGGGTGTTGAACGTCGCGGGCGCCACGAGGACGGCGTCCGGGGCCGGAAACGGCCGCGGATCGCCGGGAGACCGCCAGGCGGACCGGATCATCCGGCCGGTCTGCTTCTCGACCGCCGCGGTGTCGAAGAAGCCGGTGGCGGGTGGCGTGGCGATGACTCCGACGTCCCAGCCCCGCTCCTGTGCCAGGGTGATCAACTCGCCGACGTTCTCGGCTACTTGGGCGGCGCACACGATGAGGTAGAGGAAGGGTTTCCGGGTCTGTTCGGTCACTCGGAAACCGTACTCAGCGGACCGGGGATCCGGTGATGATGTTGATCGACGTCTGATCAACATCACTGATTGACGGGGACCGGGTCACGTTGCAGACTCAATCCAACATTCAACGAAGAAGCGTTCACCAGGCGGACAAGCGGCTGAGCCCCGGGCGTGGGCATGGTCGTCCTGCCACGCATGACGGGAAGAGCCCCCATGACCCTCCATCGTGATCTGCTGATCGGCGGCAAGGACCAGCCCGCCGCCTCCGGCCGCACCGCTGAGGACGTGAATCCGTACAGCTCCGAGGTGTACGCCACGGTCGCCGCGGCCGGCGTCGAGGATGTCACGCGGGCCGTGGACGCCGCGGATGCCGCGTTCGCCGACTGGGCCGCGACCAGCCCGGTGCTCCGCCGCAAGATCTTCCTCGACGCGGCCGACCTGCTGGAAGCCCGTGTCGAGGACGCCGTACGGACGATGGCGGGCGAGGTCGGCGGGACCCGGCCCTGGGCCATGTTCAATGTCGGCCTCGCCGCGAACATGCTCCGCGAGGCCGCCGCCGCGGTGACCGCCCCGCGCGGCGAGGTGCTGAGCGCACAGAAGGAGGGCGCGCTCGGCCTCGCGGTCCGGGAGCCCGTCGGCGTCGTGGCGGCATTCTCGCCGTGGAACGCGCCGGTCATCCTCGGCGTCCGTGCCGTCGCCGCGCCGCTCGCCGCGGGCAACACCGTGGTGCTGAAGCCGAGCGAGGACGCGCCGCTTTCCTGCGGTCTCTTCGTCGCGGACGTCCTGCGGGACGCGGGCCTGCCCGACGGCGTACTCAACGTGATCACCAACGCCCCCGAGGACGCGGCCACCGTCGCCGAGGCCCTGATCGCCGACGAGCGGGTACGGTCCGTCAACTTCACCGGGTCCACCGGAGTCGGCCGCATCATCGGCGTCCACGCCGCCAGCTATCTCAAGCCCGCGCTCCTCGAACTCGGCGGCAAGAACTCCGTGATCGTGCTGGCGGACGCCGACGTCGACTACGCGGTCGACGCCGCCGTCTTCTCCGTGTTCATGAACGCCGGCCAGATCTGCATGTCGGCCGACCGGCTCCTCGTCCACGAGAGCCTCGCCGAGGAGTTCACGGCCAAGTTCGTCGCGAAGACCGAGTCGCTCGCGGCCGGTGACCCGGCCATCGATCACACGGTGGTCGGCCCGCTGGTCACCCCGGACGCCGCCCGCAGGGTCGCTGCGCTGGTCGAGGACGCCGTCGCCAAGGGCGCCACCGTACTGACCGGCGGCACGGCTCCCGAAGGTGCCGTACACCCCGCGACCGTGCTCACCGACCTGCCGCAGAGCGCCGAGCTGTACCACGGCGAGGCCTTCGGCCCGGTCGCCGTGATCAGCACGTTCGCCACGGACGACGAGGCGGTCGACTTCGCCAACGCCACCGAGCACGGACTGACCTGCGGCATCATCACCGAGAACGGCACCCACGGGCTGAACGTCGCCCGCCGGATCCGTACCGGCATCGTGCACGTCAACGACCAGTCCGTCGCCGACGAGCCGAACGCTCCCTTCGGCGGCTTCAAGGCCAGCGGATACGGCCGGTTCGGCGGGCGCTGGGGCATCGAGGCGTTCAGCAACACCCGCTGGGTGACACTGGCGACGCAGCACGCGCACTACCCGTTCTGAGCCGCTCGCATACGCTGAACCTTTCGCATACGACGATGGGAACGAGCATGCCTCTTGAGGGCGAGTACGAGCCCAGCACCACCGGCTGGGTACGTGAGCAGGTGGAGTTGATCGAAAGGTCCGGCGGGACCGAGGGGATGACGTTGATGGACACGGGCATGCCCGTGATCCTGCTGACCACCCGAGGCGCCAAGAGCGGCAAGATCCGCAAGACACCCCTCATGCGCGTGGAGCACGAGGGCGTGTACGCCGCCGTCGCCTCCCTGGGCGGCGCCCCCAAGCACCCGGTCTGGTACTTCAACGTCAAGGCCGACCCCCGCGTGGAACTCCAGGACGGCACGGTCCGCACGGACATGAGGGCCCGCGAGGTGACCGGCGAGGAGAAGGCGCTGTGGTGGGAGCGCGCCGTCGCGGCTTACCCGCCCTACGCCGACTACCAGGAGAAGACCGACCGCGAGATCCCGGTCTTCGTCCTGGAACCGGTCGAGGGCAACTGATCCCGTAGCCACGGTGCTCGGCAGGCCCAGCCGGTTCCTTCGATCCCGAAGGCATGAAGCGTCGTGCGCCGGGCACACGACCCTCAGGCCCCGCCGCGCTCCCCCGTCGCGGCGGGGCCGCCCACTGTCCGGGGCGAGGGCGAAGGCACAGGTCAGCTGCCGCGCGGCTGGCGGCGGGCGGTTCGCTTCGCGGTCAGTGCGTCGGTGATGTCGAGGAAGATCTGGTCGGCTTCCGGGATCGTGTAGGACACGGTGCGCTTGATGCGTTCGGCGACCAGTTCGACCTCTTCGCTGTCCAGGCCGGGGGTCAAGTCGACCCTGGCGGCCACCAGGGTCGAGTCCAGGCCCAGCTCCATCGTCAGCAGGGACTCCACGGAGTCGATCTCCGGCTGCGCCTGCAGCAGCGCCCGGATACGGTGGCTCTGCTCGGGGTCCGCGGCCCTGCCGATCAGCTGGTCGCGGGCGTCGCGGCCCAGGCGGTACGCCACGTACACGAGCAGCGCCCCGATGGCGCACGAGGCCAGTGCCTCCCAGATGACCTGGCCGGTGGCCATGTGGAGGGCCATCCCGGCGATCGCGAGGGACACACCGAGCACGGCGGTGCCGTCCTCGGCGACGACCGTCCGCAGTGCCGGGTCACGGGCCCCGGAGGCGGCGCCGCCCTGGACGCGCACCTGGTGCAGGGCCCGCAGCAGGGAGATCCCCTCGGAGATGAGGGCGACCCCGAGGACGACGAGCCCCGCCACGTAGCCGTCGTACGACTCCGCCGCTCCCCTGCGCAGCGCCTCGAAGGCCTGGAAGAAGGAGAAGCAGCCGCCCATCACGAAGATGCCGACGGCTGCCAGGAGCGACCAGAAGAAGCGTTCCTTGCCGTAACCGAAGGGATGGCGGCTGTCGGCGCGACGCCGGCTGCGGCGCAGGGCGGCGAGGAGGAACACCTCGTTCATGCTGTCGGCCACGGAGTGCGCCGCCTCCGAGAGCAGCGCGGGTGAGCCTGCGATCAGGCCGCCCACCGTCTTGGCCACGGCGATCACGACGTTCGCGGCCAGCGCCACCAGCACGGTGACACGGGTCCTGCGGTCCGACATGGTCAACGGCTTACGGCTCACTTCGGCCGATTGCCCCAGTCGCGCGCCCTCACACGAGGTGAGCGGCGAAATCGGGGAACTCCTGTCATCAGGACAGGTCCCGGCACGTCCGCACACCCCGGGGAAGGACAGGAGACAGGAGCCATGAGCGACACCGACAGCAACACCGCGTACGGCAGGAAGTCGTTCCAGCGGTCCAAGAGCCACTTCGCGGACCGCGTCACGGCGGACGCCCGGGACGGCTGGCCGGTCGAGGCCGGACGGTACCGGCTGGTCGTCAGCCGCGCCTGCCCCTGGGCCGGCCGCGCGGTGATCTCCCGGCGACTGCTGGGCCTTGAGGACGCCCTGTCGCTGGCCATCGCCGACCCCCTCCAGGACGACCGCAGCTGGCGTTTCACGCTGGACCCGGACGGCCGCGACCCGGTGCTCGGCATCCGCTTCCTCAGCGAGGCGTACGACGCACGGGAGCCAGGGAGTCCTGACTACCCGGGTGGCGTCAGCGTCCCCGCGCTCGTGGACGTGCCCAGCGGCCGCCTGGTCACCAACGACTTCCAGCAGATCACCCTGGACCTGGCCACCGAGTGGACGGAACTGCACCGGGAGGGAGCGCCCGACTTGTATCCGGCCCGGCTGCGCGACGAGATAGACGAGGTCATGCAGGAGGTGTACGAGGACGTCAACAACGGGGTGTACCGGGCCGGCTTCGCCACCGGCCAGGAGGAGTACGAGACGGCCTGTGAGCGGCTCTTCCGACGGCTGGAGCTGCTGTCGGCGCGGCTCGCCGACCGGCGCTATCTGGTCGGCGACACGATCACGGAGGCGGACATCCGGCTGTTCACCACCCTGGTCCGGTTCGACGCCGTCTACCACGGCCACTTCAAGTGCAACCGCTGGAAGTTGACCGAGGACCAGGTGCTGTGGGCGTACGTCCGCGATCTCTACCAGACGCCGGGCTTCGGCGACACCGTCGACTTCGACCACATCAAGCGGCACTACTACCAGGTCCACACGGGCATCAACCCGACCCGCATCGTGCCCATCGGCCCCGATCTGTCCGGCTGGCTGACGCCGCACCACCGTGAGGAACTCGGTGGCCGCCCGTTCGGCGACGGGACCCCGCCGGGGCCCGTGCCCGAAGGTGAGCGGGTCCCGGCAGCGGGGCGGCCCTGACCCGCGTGTGCAGGATCATCACCAACGACAAATAGACAAAGGCATAAGGACACAAGGAGTCAGCGATGCCGAAGAGCAAGCAGAAGAAGATGAAGCTGCCCCTCGCCTACAAGCCCCTCGGTTTCCTGCTCGGCTGGACGAGCGGAACCCTCGCCACCACGGCCTTCCAGAAGACGTGGAAGGCGATCCGGCACGAGGACGACGCGCCCGACGCGCTGGACAAGGAGCGGGGTTGGGGCGAGATCCTGTTGGCCGCGGCCGTCCAGGGGGCCATCTTCGCCGTCGTCCGCAGCGCCGTGGACCGTACGGGTGCCGCGTTCATCGAGCGCAGGACCGGAGTGTGGCCGTCCGGCGAACAGGGAGGCCGGGACTGAACTGCCTTACCGTCGCGTAAGGTTGGCTTCCGGATCGACGGCCGGAAGCCAGGCAGGCAGGAGAACGAGCTGTGAGCAACCAGCCAGAAGTGGGCGACACCGTCGAGGACTTCGCGCTGCCCGACGAGACCGGCACGTCCCGGAAGCTCTCCGAGCTCCTGGCCGAGGGTCCCGTCGTCCTCTTCTTCTACCCGGCCGCCCTCACCCCGGGCTGCACCGCCGAGGCGTGCCACTTCCGCGATCTGGCCGCCGAGTTCGCCGCCGCCGGGGCCCGGCCGGTGGGGATCAGCGGCGATCCGGTGGACCGGCAGCAGGAGTTCGCCGGAAAGCACACGCTCGGGTTTCCGCTGCTGTCCGACCCCGATGGCGCGATCCGGGAGCGGTTCGGTGTGAAGCGCGGTTTCACGATGGCGCCCACGAAGCGGGTCACCTTCGTCATCTCCCAGGACCGGAAGGTACTCGAGGTGGTGCGCAGCGAGTTCCGGATGAGCGCACACGCCGACCGCGCCCTGGCGGTCCTGCGCTCAGCCTGACCGCGGAGCCCCCGCCCCTGAACTCGACCGCGCTCAGCCCGACTTGGGCGCCGTGTCGCGGGTGATGCGGCGCAGGGTGAACGAGTGGCCGGCCGGATCCGCGTACCCCCGCTCCTCGAAGGGGCCGGAAGCCTCCTTGGTCTCCAGCGGCCGCCCGCCGAGTGAGACGACCCTGCGTTCCGCCTCGTCGAGGTCCTCCACATGGAAGTCCAGGTGGACCTGGAGGGAGTTCTCGGGGCGCGGCCAACTCGGCGGAGTGGCCGTCATGTCCCGGCGGAACGCCATCCGGGTCCCGTCGGCGCCTTTGATCTCCACGCGGTTCGCGCTCGCGTCCGTCTGCTCGGCCTCCAGCAACTCCGTGTAGAACAGGGCGAGTTTCTCCGGTTCGGCGCAGTCCAGCACCACGACGCCTGCCACTACGAGTGCCATGTCTCCTCCGTACGGGGCCGAACGCGGCGGCGTTCCCGGCCGCCGCCCGTCGTCCACGGGTACCCCGCCACCTGGAATCAAGCCGTCCCCGAAAGGACGCCTCCGCCCGGCGTAGACATTTCGCCAAGGTCGCCGGAGTCGCCGGAGTCGCCGGAAGAAGTAACCAAGGTCACGGTGAAGTCACGGAGGTCACGGCATAGATCATTTACGATCAGGGCAGCCTCGTAGCGATATCGAGTCAACTTTCGTCTCGGGAAGTGCAGTTCGAGTCGGCGGAAGATCGGTTTCGATCGCTCGCTCGCAGGGTGGGGGGCTCTGTGAATCGTCTCCAAGAGAGGATGCGAATGCCGCAGGACGTCAAATTCGACCTCCCCTTCACCACCCCCATCAGTGAGCATCTCGAGTACGCCCGGGCGCGTCATCTGCGCTGGGTCTGGGACCGTCGCCTGGTCCGCAGCAAGGCGGGCTTCGAGGAGTACCAGTCGTGGGATCTGCCGCAGGCCGCGGCCCGTACGTATCCGCATGCTTCGGCCGAGGACATGGTCGTCCTCATGAACTGGTTCTCGCTGGCCTTCCTCTTCGACGACCAGTTCGACGCCGGCCGGCCGGACCGCGCCGACCGTATAGCGGAGGTGGCGCGCGAGCTCATCGTCACACCGCTGCGCCCGGCGGGGAGCACGCCCCGGGTGGACTGCCCGATCACGGTGGCCTGGGCGGAGGTCTGGGCACACATTTCGGAGGGCATGTCGCTGACGTGGCGTACGCGGTTCGCGGCCTCCTGGGGACGGTTCCTCGTGGCGCACACCGAGGAGGTCGACCTGGCGGCCCGCGGCCTGGAAGGCACGCTCGGTCTTGAGGAGTACGCCGAGTTCCGCCGCCGTACGGTCGGCATTCACCACAGTATCGACGCAGGTGAGCGCAGTCGCGGCTTCGAGGTTCCGGCGCAGGTGCAGGCCCATCCGCTGATGATCCGGATGCGGGATCTGGCCGCGGACACCATCGGCTTCATGAACGACATCCACTCCTTCGAGCGCGAGAAACGCAGAGGAGACGGCCACAACCTGATAGCCGTGCTGCACCGGGAGCGCCGGTGCAGCTGGGAGGAGGCGGCCGATGAGGCGGTCCGGATGACCACGGACTGCCTCGACCAGTACCTCGAACTCGAGGCCCAGGTACCGAAGATGTGCGACGAGCTCGGTCTGGACGAGGAACAGCGGGACCAGGTGCGGATGGGCGTCGAGGCCATCCAGCACTGGATCAACGGCAACTACGAGTGGGCCCTGACCTCGGGCCGGTACGCCGCGGACAAGGAAACCCCGGCGGCTGCCGCGGAGTTGGCGGGGAGGGGGTCGGTGGACGATCTGCTTACGGTCTGAAGTAGAGCACTTACAGGTACGTACGAAAACTTTCGGCCGGCCACCCCCACGGGTGACCGGCCGAACCAATTCCCAAGCCGCCGTACGGACTTCTACGCGGCGAACTCCACCGGCAGCCGGTCCAGTCGTGCCTCCCACGTGGACGCTGTCGACGTCAGCTCCTCGGGTGCCACCGCCAGGCGCAGGCCCGGCAGTCGGTGCAGCAGGACGTCGACGGCCGTCTCGATGATGGCCTGGCCGATGTTCTGCCCGGGGCACTCGTGCGGGCCGCCACTGAACGCGAGATGCGACTGGTTGCCGTGCACGGAGACGCCGACGTCGGGCCGGATCTCCGGGTCGACGTTGCCCGCGTTCAGGCCGAGCACCAGCAGATCGCCCTCCCTGATGCGGTGACCGCCCAGTTCGAGGTCGGCGGTGGCGAACCGGCCGGGCAGAACGGTCAGCGGCGGGGTGTTCCACATCACCTCCTCGACGACGGCGGAGATGTTCAGCTGCCCGCTGACCAGGCCGGCGAGCCGGGTGGTGTCGGTGAGGACCAGCTGCAGCACCCTGGCGAGGAGGTTGCTGGTGGTGGTGTGCGCGGCGATCAGCACCAGCCGCAGGTGACTGAGGACCTCGTCCTCGTCGAGATCGGCGTGGTGTTCCATGAGCCCGGTGGTGAAGTCGGAGCCCGGCTCCAGGCGCTTGCGCTCAGCGAGTTCGCCGAGGATCCGCACGATGCGGTCGTTGTGGACGAGGGCTTCCGCACCGCCCTTGATCACCTGGGCGCAGGATTCGGCGAGGGTGCGTCCCTCGCCCTGTGGGAGGCCGAACACCCTGGTCAGTACGAGCATGGGGAGGTACTCGGCGAAATCGGCCACGAGGTCGGCGCTGCCCGCGTCCGCGAAGGCGTCGATCTGCTTGTTCGCGAAGTGTGTGACATGGCGGCGGATGCCGCGGCCGGTCACGGCTTGGAGGTTGTCGGTGACGGCGCCGCGCAGCCTGCGGTGCGGTTCGCCGTCCTGGGAGACGCAGTCGGGGCGCCAGCCCACCATCTGCATCAGCGGCGAGGCGTTGTCGACGCGGCCCTCGGTCCAGTCCCGCCAGATCCGCGAATCGCGGGTGAACTGGCGGGGGTTGTCGAGCACCCGCCGGTTCTCCCGGTAGCCGAGCACCAGCCATGCGGGTACGTCGCCCTCGAGCAGGATCGGCGCGACGGGCCCGTGTTCCTTGCGCAGCCGGGCGTAGATGCCGTGTGGGTCGATGGCCGCCTCGGGCCCGTAGAGGCGGGTGAGGTCGCCGCCGCCGTGGGCGACGGGGCAGCCGTTCGGGGCATCGGGCTGGTCGGTCATCGGGACTCCAGAGCGACGGCGGAGCGTTCCTTGAGGTGACGTATCAGGGCGATGAGTACGTCACGGCTGGAGGCCCGGTCGCGGGCGTCGCAGGCCACGACCGGGGTGTGCGGGGAGATGTCCAGGGCGTCCCGGATCTCGTCGATCGGGTGCTCCTTGGAGTCGGGGAACACGTTGAGGGCGATGACGAAGGGGACGTTCTGCCGCTCCATCTCCTCGATGGCCCGGAAGCTGGAGTCCAGCCGCCGGGTGTCGACCAGGACGACCGCGCCGAGCGCGCCCTTGAACAGGCCGTTCCACAGGAACCAGAACCGCTCCTGGCCGGGCGTCCCGAACAGGTACAGCACCAGCTGCTCGTTGATGCCGATCTTGCCGAAGTCGAGGCTGACGGTGGTCTCCTGCTTGTCCGCCACCCCGATGAGGTTGTCGACGTCGGCACTGGCCTGGGTCAGGGTCTCCTCGGTGGTGAGCGGCTTGATGTCGCTGACCGAGCGGACCATGGTCGTCTTCCCGGTGCCGAATCCTCCGGCGATCATCACCTTCACCGAGCGGGCGCCGGCCGGCAGGGTGCCGTCGGCCGTCGGCCGGCCGGGATGGTCAAAGCCTTTCAAGTCCACTGAGTACCTCCTCAAGGAGCGCGAGGTCGGGCCCGCGACCGGCGCCGGACGCCGGGATGGGATCACGGGCTTCGATACGGCCTGCGTCCAGCAGATCGGCCAGGAGCACCGCGAGAATGTTGAACGGCAATCCGAGGTGGGCGCCGAGTTCGGCGACGGACAGCGGATCGCGGCAGCGCCGGAGGATCTCCTCGTGTTCGTGCTGCATACCGGGGACGGCGGCGGCACGGGAGATGATGAGGGTCGCCACGTCGAGACTCGACGCCGAACCGCCGCCCGGTCCGCTGCGGCCGCCCGTGAGGACGTAGTAGCGCTCCAGACCGGACGGGTTCAGAGGTCGGCTGGGACCACTCATCCAGAGTGCTCCTCCAGGCGCGGCGTGGTTCCGAGGAGCTCACCCATCCTGCGGGCCAGATCCCTCATCTGATGGCCGAGCAGGCCCTGGTCGAGGCCTTCCCTGGCGAGGACTCCGAGGTACGTCTCCACGCCGGCCCGCACCACGAAGAGATGGCCGCCGTCGACCTCGATCATCGCGAGGCGCAACTGCCCGGCGTACTGCGGGAACTGCTCGGCCACCGGCTGGGCCAGCGCCTGCAGTCCCGCGACCACGGCGGCGAACCGGTCCACGTCGTCGGGGTCGTCGGCGCCGTAGGAGGTGATGGCCTTGCCGTCGCTGGAGGCCACCAGGGCGAAGCGGATCTCCTTGATGCTCTCGACCAGATCGCGCAGCGCCCAGCTCACGTCGGTTCCCTGTTGCGTCATGTGGACTCGTCGCTCTCTTCAGTGCTGTGCTCGGTGGACTCATGTCCCGCGGCGGACTCATGTCCCGCCGGGGCCCCGGGTCCGTCGGTCGGCTCGCGTCCGGCCGTGGCGAAGGCGGCCAGGCCGGCGAAGGACGCGTCCGGTGGCACGGCGTGCGAGGCCGTGTCCGCAGACGTCGCGGCCGCGTCGCGTACGACCGGTTTCGGCCGTCCCGGTTCCGTCCCCGAATCCGCGCGCCTGCGGCGCCTGGGCAGACCGCCGGGCGTGGTGTCCACGGCTATCCCGGTATCCCCGTTTTCTTCGGAGGGTGCGTGCGCGGGCTCGGCCTCGGTGCTCGGCGCCGTGGGCGTGGCGGAGACCTGCGCGGCCTGGGCCGGAGCCGGAGTCGTGACGGCGGCGGGCAGCGGGCTGAAGTACTTGTGCGGTACGACCACGACGACCGAGGTGCCGAGCCAGGGCGAGTCCGCGAAGGTGACCCTGATGCCGTAGCGGCGGGCGAGCGCGCCCACGACACGCAGCCCGAGGTGGGCGTCCTCGGACACACCGCCGAGACCGGGGCCCGCCGCTTCGCCCGCGAGCGCCTGGAGCGCCTCCTGCTTCTTCTCCTCGTTGAGGCCCTTGCCGGAGTCCTGGATCTCGATGCCGACGCCGTTCGGGACCTCCTTGCCGGAGACGACGACGGGCTCGGTGGGCGGCGAGTACCGCGCGGCGTTGTCCAGGAGGTGGGCGAAGATCAGCGTGAGGTGGTCCACCAGGCCGCCGTCGACGCCGAGTTCGGGCAGATGACGGACCTGGATCCGGTCGAAGTCCTTGATCCGGCCGATGCCGCCGCGGACCACGCTGAGCAGCCGCTGCGGTTCCTGCCATTGCCGGCCGGGCCGGTCCGAGCCGCCGAGTACGCCGATGCTCGCGGCGAGACAGTCGGCGGGGCCGATCTCCTGGTCGAGTTCCATCAGTCCCTGGGCCACGGCGGGCAGCCTGCCGTGCTCGCCCTGCATCTCGTGCAGCCGGCCGCGCAGTTTGCTGGTGAGGACGTGGATACGGCTGCCGACGCTGATGACGGCAGCCTCGGCGGAGGTGGAGCGGTTGAACTCCTCCTCCACGCCGATCAGCGCGGTCCGCAGGATCTTGCGCAGCTCGGCCCGCAGATCAGGGCTGACCTCAGCGCACTGGTTGACCGTGGGCAGCACATCGTCGATGGCCTCACCGGCCCGCAGCCGCTTCAGCGCGTCGGGCAGCTGCTCGTCGGCGAGCAGCGCGACGGCGGCCTGCTGCCGGTCCAGCTGCTCCTGCCAGGCCCGGGCCTGCTCGGCGATCCGTGCCTCGTACGCCTGGGCCTGCTCGGCGAGTTGGGCGTCGAAGACCGAGCGCTCGGCGGCGTACTTCCGCTCCAGGCCTGCCACATGCTGCTGCCACTGCTGGGCGTGCTCGGCCTGTGCGTTCCGGAACTCGCCCGCGCTGCTGCGCAGTTGGCGCTGCGAGCGGACAAGTAAACGTACACAGAACGCACTTGCCGTCGTCACCAGCGCACCGGCGACGATCGAAGGTATACGGGACTGATCGGATCCCGCGACGGCGGCGACCACGGTTCCGGCGCCCAGGGACAGGGGCAGCAGCCACCAGCTGTACCAGGAGACCGGAGCCCGCGCCGCCGGTGGCGGAGTGGCAAGTTCCATCTGCATCCTTCGAAGCAACATGGTCGAACAGGGGGGTGGAGAAGCTCGGGGACGCACTCGACGCGCGGCGGTCGACCACGCGGCGGCATGCGTGAGCGGCGAGCGACAACAGAGTGCTACGGAGTCAACTCGCCGCGCCACATGGAACCTTATCGGGTTTGATCTCGTCAGGATCAACCTCCCGGCCAAGCTCGCGTCCGGATCAGGGCACACGGCAGTGGCCGATACCACGCGGATGACGGGATTGCCCGGAGTGCCGAGAAGGGAAGTGATCACGCACAACTTCCGCGAAGGGACCAGCTCGTGACCATCGCAGCGCCTTCCCCCATACCAAAGGCGGCGGGCTCGCTCCCGCTGCTCGGCCACGCGATACCGCTCATGCGCGACAACCTCTCGTTCATCGCCTCACTGCGTGCGTACGGCCCTCTCGTCGAGATCCGCCTCCAGCCCCAGCAGCCGACCCTCGTCGTCAACGACCCGGCCTTGATCCGCACGATGCTCGTCGATGTCGCTCCCACCCTGGACAAGGGCCGGTTCTTCGAGAAGATGGGCCAGTTGCTCGGCGACAGCGTGGTCACCGCCGCCGGCACCGAACACGTCCGCAAGCGCCGCCAGCTCCAGCCGGCCTTCCGCCACACCGAGATCACCCGGTATGTCGACCTCATGCGCGAGCAGGTCACCACCACCATGGCCCACTGGCGCCCCGGTCAGGTCCTGGACGTACGCGAGGTGATGGTCAAACTCTCCCTCGACATGCTCTCCGCGACCGTGTTCTCCTCCAGCATCGACGAGGCGGCCTTCCACCGACTGCGCCGTGATCTGTCGGTGGTCATGAACGGCGTCGGCACCCGCATCATGCTGCCGGACTGGGCGGAGAAACTGCCGCTGCCCGCCAACCGGCGCTTCACCGCCGCCCGCGACGCCGTGCGGGCCACCATCGGCGAGGCGGTGGACACACTGCGGGCGTCCGGCCGCGACACCGACGACATGCTGTCCCTGCTGCTACGGGCGGAGGACGAGCAGACCGGACAGCCGCTGACGGCTCACCAGATCTGCTCGGAGGTCCTGACGCTGGCGGTGGCCGGTACGGAGACCACCGCGTCCGTACTGTCCTGGGTGCTGTACGAACTCGTGCGCAATCCCGCGATCGACGAGCGTGTCCAGACCGAACTGGACGAGGTGCTCGGCGAACGGCCGGTCGCCTTCGACGATCTCACCCAACTCCCCTACCTGGGCCGCGTCATCACCGAAGCCCTCCGCCTGCACCACACCGGCTGGCTCGTCACGCGCCGCACCCTGAAGCCGACCCGTCTCGGCCAGTGGGAGATCCCGGCCGACACCGAACTCGCCTACTGTCAGCACGCACTGCACCGCGACCCCGCACTCTTCCCCGACCCCCTGCGCTTCGACCCCGACCGCTGGCTGGACGAGAATCAGGCGCAGCTCGCCGACGGAGCGTTCCTCCCCTTCGGCGCGGGCAAGCACAAGTGCATCGGCGACCGCTTCGCCCAGGCCGAGATCACCACCGCGATCGCGACCATCACCCGGGCCTGGTGCCTCAGCCTCGCCCCCGGCCAGAGCATCCACCCCGTGGCCCGCGCCACCGTACGGCCCAGCACCCTGAAGATGACGGCCCGGCCCCGCGAACGCGTCGGGCGGAAGGGGGAGCAGCCGGCGTGATGACGTGAACGTGATCCTCACACTTGAGCCATGAGGAGCTCCCGGCGCTCGGGGTCACTGACTCCGAGGCCGGGGGCGGGCGCCAGGGAGAGGACGCCGACCTTGCCGAGGTGGTCGTTGTTCTGGACCAGTCGGGCGGCCTCCGCCGTGGCGGTGAGGGGGTAGGTCGCGGTGAGGGCGGGCTTGAGGTGCCCGAGGTCCAGGAGGCGCCCGACGGCGGCCTGTTCCTGCAGGTTGGAGCCGTGGCTGCCGATGACGCGCTTGAGCCGCATCCAGAGGTAGCGGTTGTCGAACTCGTGCTGATAGCCGGTGCTGGACCCGCAGGTCACGACCGCGCCGCCACGCCGTACGACGAACACGGAGACACCGAAGGTGGCCCGGCCCACGTGCTCGAAGACGATGTGCGGGTCCTCCCCCGTCGCGGCCCGGATCAGCTTGCCGAGCCGCTTGCCGACCACCGTGGGATCGTCGGGCGCCGCATTGCTGGTGAGACCGATCTCCTCCCGGTTGATCACTACGTGACAGCCCAGACCGCGGGCGTACTCCGCTTTCTGCTCGCTGCTGACGACGCCGACGGCGATCCCGCCGCCGTTGCGGACGAGTTGAACGGCGTACGCCCCGAGCCCGCCGGCCGCTCCCCAGATCAGCACCACATCGCCCTGCGTCATCCGGGCGCCCCGGTCGCTGACGAGCATGCGGTACGCCGTGCCCGCGCACAGCGGGTTCGAGGCCGCCTCCTCCCAGGTCAAGTGGGCCGGTTTGGGGAGGAGTTGGCTGGTCCGGGCCACGCAGTAGTGGGCGAGTGCGCCGTAGTTGGTCTCGAAGCCCCAGGCCAGCATGCCCGAGCCGAGCATGCCGTCGGCGTGAGTCGCCGGGTCCTCCTCGTCGACGTACACCGGGCTCACCACGACCTGGTCGCCGACCTTCCACCTGCGTACGCCGGAGCCGGTGCGCACGACGACCCCGGACGCGTCGGATCCGATGACGTGGAACGGCTGGTCGTGCCGGGCCGCCCAGCGGTCCTGGCGGCCGAAGTGCTTCAGGAAGGTGAAGGTCGGGATGGGCTCGAACATCGCCGACCAGACGGTGTTGTAGTTGATGCCGCTGGCCATGACGGCCACCAGCACCTCGTTCGGGGCGAGTTCGGGCATCGGTACGGAGCCGAGATGGATGGACTTGCGGACGTCCTTGTCCGCGACTCCGGTGAAGCTTTCTACGTCCTCCGCCCGCAGATGGGCGGCGGTGTAGTGACCGGGGAGGGGAAGCTGCTCCAGTTCGGCATGGGCGGCTCCCGCCACCACGGCCTCGGCCAGCGCGTCCATGAGGTACCTCCTTGGTGGGGCCTTGAGTGGGGCTTGGGGGGGTCAGCTCAGGCCGAGGCCCGCTGCGAGCGTCGGCCACGAGGCCTTGAACTCCTGCCGCCAGTTCGGCCAGTTGTGCACTCCGCCGTTGTAGAAGTGCACCTGCGCCGGGATGTTCAGAGCCTCCAACTGCCTTGCGAATCGGTGCGCTTGGGACCACAGCACGCCTTCGAGCACCGCACCTTCGATGTCGCCGATGTCGTCGCTGGGCAGTCCGCTGCCCTGCGAGACGTACAGCTTGGTGCCCTTGAGGTGGCGTGCCTGGGCGTAGGGGTTGTGCCGGGTCCAGTTGTCGCGCTGGAGCAGCGGGCTGCCCCACAGTGTCTGGGGCGGCAACTGTTCGCGGGCGACGATCGCGTTGAGGACGGTGGGCATGCCGAAGGCGGTGGTGTCGAGGATCCCGCTGTACGAGGCCGCCGCCCCGAAGGTGCCGGGGTGCCGTGCGGCGAAGGCGAGGGCTCCGTAGCCGCCGGTGGAGACTCCGGCGACGGCTCGCTTCGTACCGGCCCTGAATCTCTGCGCCAACAGCCCCATCAGCTCGTCGACTTGGAACGTCTCGTAGTCCGGTGCGTCGGCGCTGCCGTTGTTCCACCAGTCGGTGGGGATGCCGGTGGGGCCCGAGGAGGGCATCACGGTGAGGACGTCCTTGTCCGCCGTGAAGGCGGCGACGTCCGTCTCGCGAGTCCAGGAGGTGTAGTCGTCGTGGGCGCCCTGGAGGAGGTAGAGGACGGGCCAGGTGCGGTTCGGCTGCGCGGCGTAACGCGTCGGCAGGATCACGCGTACGGGCAGGGTGGCGCCGACCGCCGGGGAGTCGACCATGAGATCCACGGTGCGGGCGTCCAGCCAGTTCTCCCCCACGATGGCGGCGCCGTCCGCGTCTGCGGCGGTCGCCGCCGTGGGGGCCGCGGACGACTGCGGGGCGAGTACAACTCCCGTGCCGAGCAGGGAGGTTGTGAGCGCGAGGGCGAGAGCGCAGCGACGCTGCAGGCGCGGTATCGGACGCGGCATGGGTGAAGTCCCTTCAGGATTCCTTCAGAGGTCCCGCAGATCGCGTGTCAGCAGTCCGGCGAGTACGTCGACGACCGGTGGGTCGAGCAGTGACAGGTGGTGGCCGGGCAGCGGGACGACGGTGAGGTCGGTGCAGTGGGGGTCCCAGCCCAGCGCCTGGTCGTCGCGTTCGTAGCGGGGGTCGCGGACCGTGTGCGGGGCCGGCTCGCTCGCGCGGTAGAGGAGGGTGCGGCCGGGGTGGGGCCCGGGTGTGTGGCGTTCGCCGCTGCGGAGGTCCAGATACGAGGTGCGCTGGTGCTCCAGTACGGAGTCCGGCAGTTCGACGGTTTCGCTCAGCACCTTGAGGACGAGCTCGATGCGGTCCGTGTCGTCGAGTTCGGCGAGTTCGTCGTACGGGAGGTCGAGGCGGGTGCCGTAGGTGCGTTCCACGTACGCGGCGAAGTCGTGGAAGTGGCGCAGGGCCCGCTCGGTGGCGGTGAGCCCGGTAGGCAGCGGCAGTATCGAGTCGATCAGGACGAGGGCGGCGACGGTGCCGTACGGGGAGAGGAGCCGGGCGGTCTCCTGGGCGACGACACCACCGTACGACCAACCTCCCACCGTCCAGGGTCCGTTGGGGCTGACCTCCCGTATGCGCCGGGCGAACTCGGCGGCCCGGCCCGGCACATCGTCGGGATCAGGCTGCCGGTCGAAGCCGTGAACCTGGCGGTCGCCGTCGAGGCGTGCGGCCAGCCGGGCGTAGACGTCGGCGGATCCGCCGGCGGCGTGGGCCAGGAAGAGGGGGGCGTGCGGGCCGGTGGCCGAGAAGGCGCGGAGGCGGTCAGAGGCGACGGGTCGCGCTCGTACGGGGAGGGCCGGACTCCCCAAGTCCGTGTTGCCGCCGAGGAGTTCGGCGACTCCCCGCAACGTCCCTTGTTTCAGCAGCACTCCGGGCTCGACGTCGACGTCGAACTCCCGCTGCACGACGGTGCGTATACGCACAGCCGTGAGCGAGTCCAGGCCCAGGTCGGTCAACGGCGTGTCGGGATCGATGTGTTCGGGGCTGTATCCCATCACTCCGGCCACGCACAGCCGTAGCCGTTCGACTGGGCTCGCGGCGCGGTCGGCGGACCCGGCCTGGGGCTCGGCCGGGTCCACCGCCGTGTCCTCCCCCACCCAGAACCTCCGGTGCCGCCAGCGCGGCGGCGGTACGTCCACGATGCGGCCCTCGGGGTGCAGGCGTTCGCGCGGCCGGGCCGTCCGTACGCCGTGGACGAGGAGGGTGGCGAGCGAGGTGCCGAAGGTGAGCGCGTCGTCGGTGTCACGGCGCAGGGTGGGGACGACGAGGGAGTCCCCGGCGCCGGACGCGCGCAGAGTCTCCGTCAAGGGGTGCAACTGCGTTGCGTGCGGGGCCACTTCGACGAAGACGCGGTGTCCGTCCTCGGCCGCCGCGTGCACGGCCTGGGTGAAGCGGACGGGATTGCGCAGATTGGCCGCCCAGTACGCCGTGTCGGCGGGCGCGGCCTCGCGGGGGTCGTCAAGGACGGTGGTGTAGCGGCGGCACCGGTGGGCTGGCGCGGAGTGCCGGATCTCGCCCAGCTCGCGGGTGAACTCCCCCAGTAGCGGCTCCACTTCTGGCGAGTGACCGGCTCCGGACACGCCCAGCGCACGGGCGAAGCCGCCGTCGCCGTTCACCCGGGCGACCAGTGCGGCGACGTCCTCGGCGGAGCCGGTGATCACGCACTGCACAGGGGATGCGTGTACGGCGACGTCGAGGGTGCGCGTGCGCAACTCCCTTGCCAGTACCGGGATTTCGACGGCCGGTAGATCCACGACGGCCATCGACCCGCCGGTGAGCCGGTCCAGCAGCCGGGAGCGTACGGCGATGATGCGGGCGCCGGTGGCCTCGTCGAGGGCTCCGGAGACGACCGCGGCGGCGATCTCGCCCAGGGAGTGGCCGATGACGGCGGCGGGTTCGAGGCCGTACGAGCGCCACAGTTCGGCGAGGGCGACCTGGATGCCGTACAGGACGGGCATGACGGTGGCGGGGCTCGACAGGACGGTGTCGGGGTGGAGCCCGGCACGCAGGGAGACGCCTGCGTGTTCCCGCAGCAGTGGTTCCAGACGGTCGATGGCGTCCGCGAACGCCCCTTCCGTGGCGAGGAGTTGGCTTCCCATGCCGGGCCACTGGGAGCCGTAGCCGGAGAACACCCAGACCGGGCCGGGGCCGCCCGGCGTCCCCTCCCCCGTGATCAGGTGCGGGGAGGGGGCGCCGGTGGCGAGGCGGGTGAGCGCGGTGACGGTCTCCGCGCGGTCGCGGGTGACGAGGGCCGCGCGGTGCCGGCCACGTCCGGTGCGGCCCGCGAGGGTGCGGGCGAGGTCGGCGTCGCGTACGCGTCGGCTGTCGGGGCTGTTGAGCCAGGCGGCGAGCTCGGCCGCGTACGACCGCACCCTTTCCTTGGTGGGCCCGTCGAGCAGCAGGAGCCGGGGACGCTCCGGCATGCTGCTCGCCCGACGGGCCGGTCTGTGGTCGGGTTCGGCGAGGACGACATGCGCGTTCGTGCCGCCGAAGCCGAAGGCGGAGACGCCTGCGGTCGCCGTTCCCGAGTAACGGGGCCAGGGTTCCGGGGCGGTGACCACGCGCAGGGCGAGTGCGTCGAGGTCGGCGTGCGGGCCCTGGCGGGTGAAGTGGAGCTGGCCGGGGATCTCGCCGTGGTGCAGGGCGAGGACGGTCTTGATCAGACCCGCGATGCCTGCCGCGGCCTCGAGGTGTCCGAGGTTCGTCTTGGCGGAGCCGATGAGCAGGGGCTGGTCGGCGGGGCGACCGCGGCCGAGTACGGCGCCGAGGGCGCCCGCCTCGATGGGGTCGCCGAGGGCGGTGCCGGTGCCGTGCGCCTCGACGTAGTCGACGGTGGCTGGCCCGGGGTGTGCCTGGTGCGCTTCGGTGAGAAGGGCGCGTTGGGCTTCGGCGTTGGGGGCGGTCAGCCCGTTGGAGCGACCGTCGGAGTTGACGGCTGTCGCGTGGATGACCGCCAGGACGCGGTCGCCGTCGCGTTCGGCGTCGGCGAGGCGTTTCAGTACGACCACGCCGCAGCCCTCGCCGCGTACGATCCCGTCGGCCTCCGCGTCGAACGCCTTGCACCGGCCGTCCGGGGCGAGGGCGCCCGCGCGCTGGAGGCCGAGGGTCACGGCGGGGCTCAGCAGCAGGTTCACCCCCGCGGCGAGCGCCGTGTCGCTCTCGCCGCTCACCAGGCTCCGTACCGCGTGGTGCACCGCGACCAACGACGACGAGCACGCCGTGTCGACGGACATACTGGGCCCGCGCAGGTCGAGGGCGTACGACAGACGGCCCGCGGCGATGCTCAGGGAGGCGCCGGTGGCCGTCCAGGCGTCCACGGCGCCGGGGTCGGCGGTGGTGAGATGGGCGTATTCGTTGCCGCTGATGCCGACGAAGACACCGGTACGGGTGCCGGCGAGCGCGGGCGCCGGAAGGGCCGCGTGGTCGAGGGCCTCGCGGGCGACTTCGAGGAGCATGCGGTGCTGGGGGTCCATGGCGACGGCCTCGTGCCCCGCGATGCCGAAGAACTCGGCGTCGAACCCGGCGATCTCGTCGATCCCGCCGAGAAACGCGCCGTGCAGGCTCACGTCGTCCGGCAGCCGAGCCGGGTGGCGTACGAAGGGCTCCCATCGTCCCGGCGGGAGCGTGCCGACCGCGTCGTGGCCCTCGCTGAGGAGCCGCCAGTACGCCTCGGGCGAGCGGACTCCGCCGGGGAGCCGGCAGCCGAGGCCGATGATGGCGACGGGGGTCTGGGCTCCCCGGCCGTCCGCGGCACGTGGGGTGTGGGCGCCAACACCGGGTGTGGGGCGGGTGGTCGGGGAACCCGGCGCACAGCCGCCGCCCTCCGCGCGCGCCGGGCTGTCAACAGGCGTCGCGCCTGCCGCACGACCGTCGGCAGCCACGTCCGCCATCCGGCCGCCCCCTGTGGCAAGCGGCGCACTGACCACCGGACCTGCGGCGACGCCCAGGGCCCGAGCCGCCGCGCCGGGCCCCTGACCGTCGGCCGGCACACCCGGCGCGCCGCCGTCCGCCGCCGCTGCATCCGCCGCCCAGCCGCCGGCAAGCGCGAGCGGCACGTCGCCCGGCTGCGGGCCGCCCTGCGCCGGCGGGGGCGCGGATTGCCCCTCGGCGGCGCCAGTCACCGCCCCCGCGTCCTCCGCCAGACGCATCACCATCGCGTCGATCGTCGGGGCGTCCCACAAGAACGTGTTCGGGAGGCGGCGTCCGGAAAGTTCGCTCAGGGCGGCCGTGAGGGCTATCGCGTCTCGGGAGGTGAGGCCGGTTTCTGCGAGGGGCAGGTCGTCGGGGAGGTCGGAGGGAGCGAGGCCGTACCAGGTGTGGAGCCGGTCCGTCACCAGGGCGCGGATTGCCATGCGGGACGTGGTCATCGGGTGGCGAACCCTCCTTCCAGGTACCGGTTCCGGGTCGCCGTGCGGGAGACCTTGCCGCTGCTGGTGCGGGGCACGGAGCCGGGTGGGACGAGGAGCAGGCCGGCAAGGCGCAGGCCGTGGCGGGTGGAGACGGTGGCGCGCGCGGTGCGTTCGGCCGCGCGGGCGTCCTCGGCCGTCGGTTCGGTGTCGCGGCGGTGTTCGGCGATCACGACGAGTTCCTCGCCCGTGCCGTCGGGCCGGGTGACGCCGAACGCGGCGAGCCGGTCGCGGCGGACCAGGGAGACGGCCGTCTGTACGGTCTGCTCGACGTCCTGGGGGTAATGGTTGCGCCCGTCCACGATGATCACGTCCTTGTGCCGCCCGGTGACGAGGAGCCGCCCCTCGTGCAGGGCGCCGAGATCGCCGGTGCGCAGCCAGTCGCCCGTCGTGCCGAAGCCGAAGGTCTCGGCGGAGAGTTCGGCGCGCTTCCAGTAGCCGAGCCCGACGTTCGGCCCGCGTACCTGGATCTCGCCGACCCGCCCTTCCGGGAGCGCCGCACCGTCCGCGCCGACGATCCGCACCTCCTGCCCGACGGGCGTCCCGCAGGAGACGAGCACCGCGGCCGTCGCCGCGTCCGGCGCCTCCTCGACGCGTCCCTCCGCGAGGGCGTCGGCGTCGCAGGCCAGAGCCGAGGGCGGTACGTCCGACACGTCCGCGGTCACGAACACCGTGGCCTCCGCCAGTCCGTACGCCGGGCAGTGCGCGGCGGGGTCGAGTCCTGCGGGCGCGAACCTGGTGCGGAAGCGGTCCACCGTCTCCGCACGCACCGGCTCGCTGCCGTTGATGAGCACGCGTACGCGGTCCAGGTCCAGTTCGCCGGCCAGCGCCGGATCCGTACGCGCGACGCAGTAGTCGTACGCGAAGTTCGGGGCGGCGCTGACGGTGCCCTCGTACGAGCCGAGGAGGCGCAGCCAGCGGGAGGGGTCCTGGAGGAAGGCGAGGGGGTCCATGAGGACGGACGGGAAGCCGCCGACCACGGGGGCGGCGATGCTGAGGACCAGGCCCATGTCGTGGAAGAGCGGCAGCCAGCCGACCGTCGTGGTGGTCCGCGGATCGGCGACGAAGGCGTCGATGGCCTGGCGGGCGTTGGCAACGACGTTGGCGTGGCTGATCATCACGCCGGACGGGCTGCGGGTGGAGCCGGAGGTGTACTGGAGGTAGGCGATGTCGTCGGGCTCGGGCCGCGCGTCCGGCTCGTCCGTAGCCTCGAATCCGGCGCCAGAGGCGGGCAGTTGGTCCAACGGGACGACCGGCACGTCCGGCAGTTCGCGGTCCCGTGCGAAGGCGCGTACCGCCGGTGCGGTGGCGGAGTCGGTGAGCAGGCAGGCGGGTTCGCAGTCGGCGAGGACTCCCGTGAGTCTTCCTTCGTGGCCCGGCAGTCCGGGGCCGAAAAGGGGTACCGCGATGACGCGGGCGTACAGGCAGCCGAGGAACCCGGCCGCGTAGTCGAGCCCTTGGGGCAGCACGAGGGCGGCCCGTTCGCCGGGGGACGCGATCGTGGCGAGGTGGTCGGCGACGGCTCTGGCGCGGGTGTCGAGTGCGCGCCAGCCGAGGGTGCGGTGCCGTCCCGTGGGGGCGCTGTCGGGGAAGTCGACGTGGCTGAAGGCGCGTTGCTGCGGCCGGTGCCTGGCCCAGTGCCGCAGATGGTCCGTCATGAGGGTGGCTTCGACAGTTGGCCGGGCGGGCGGCATGGCGACTCCAACTGTGAGGGGGACGGCGCGAGTTGAGGCATTGCCTGTTCAGGCGGTGCCCGATCGGGCGGTGCGCGTTCGGGCGCTGCACGTTGAGGCGGTGCACCAGATTCCGCCTCTCCGGGCTGAGGGGTTAGGGGACGTACTGACAGTTCGTCTGCCGCGTTCTGTCAGTTCGCTGACAAAGCCGGCCGCCGATTCCATGCCGTGGGCCAGAGCCAGTGCGAGGCCGCGCCGCCCACAATCCGGGGCTACGGCTGCCCCGGCGGAAGGAGCGACTCTTGGGACGTACACGGCTGTTCGCGTTGTTTGCCCTGCTCACGCTCACCGGGTTCATCACGACGCTCGACAACACGGTCATCAACGTGGCCCTGCCGACCGTGCAGCGCGAACTGGGGCTGAGCGTCACCGACTTGGAGTGGGTGGCCAGCAGTTACGTACTCAGCTTCGGCGCGCTGCTGCTGCCCGGCGGGCGGCTGACCGATCTTTTCGGGCGCCGGTCCGTATTCACGGTCGGGGTCGTGGTCTTCACGGCGGCGTCGGCAGCCGCGGCCGTCGCGGACAGCGGTGGCACGCTGATCGCCGCCCGTACGGTGCAGGGGGTCGGGGCCGCGCTGGTGATCCCGGCGTCGCTGGCCGTGGTCGCCGTCGATCTGCCTGCGCGGCGGCGGTCGATGGCCGTCGGCCTGTGGACGGCGGCGCTCGCCGTGGCGCTGGCACTGGGACCGGTGGTCGGCGGATTCGTCACCCAACAGTGGAGCTGGGGCTGGGTGTTCGCGCTGAACGTCCCCTTCGGTATCGTCGCTCTGCTGCTGATGCCGGCCGTGCCCGCCAGGACGAAAGGGCCACCCGATTCCTCCGAACCTCGGCGCGGCGGGCTCGATCTGCCGGGTGTGCTGTTCTCCGTCCTCGCGCTGTATCTGCTGACGTACGGGCTGGTGCGCGGCACGGAGCACGGGTTCAGCGCCGCGCCCGTACCGCTGTGCCTGGCTGTCTCGGCCGTCGCCACCTGTGCGTTCCTCCTCGCGGAAGCCCGGACCAACCGCCCCCTCCTCGAACTCGGGCTGCTGCGCGACCGGTTCCTCACGGGCGGGGTGATCGCGCAGGTGCTGTGGGGCATCGGCGTGAACGGCGTCTTCTTCTTCACGGCCCTCTACCTCCAGCAGGTGCTCGGCTTCTCACCGACCAGGGCCGGGCTGGCCTTCCTCCCGCTGGCGGGCGCGCTGCTGCTCTGCACACCGCTGGCCGAGCGGGCAGCTCGCGTGTTGGGCGCCCATGTATCGATCGCGGCGGGCCTCGTCATGGTGGCGGCCGGCCTGCTGTACGTCTCGGGCACGGGCGCGCACTCCGGGTACTGGGACCTCCAGCCCGGCCTGCTACTGATCGGCGCGGGCTCGGCCCTCACCACTCCCCTGACCGTGCGCTGCCTCGCCCAAGTCCCGGACGCCCGGGCGGGCATGGCGACCGGCCTGGTGAGCGCGGCACGCGAAGTCTCCGGGGTCTTCGGGGTGGTACTGGTCGGCGTCGTCCTCACCCGCCGCGAACGCTCCGAACTGCGCGCAGGCGCAGACCCGCGCAGCGCGTTCCTGGAGGGCTACGACCTCGGCCTGCGACTCGCGGCGTGCTGCGTCCTGGCAGGCGCACTCGTCACACTGACGACACTGCACCGCCGCGGACGGCATCGACGGGTACGGCAACGGTGGATACGACCGCGCCGGGAGCCGACGCGGACCGGGACTCCCCCGGTCGCCAGGACGCTCACAGGGACACGCCCGAGGTGACGAGCCGCGCCGTGAATCCGTTCCGTTCGTAGAAGCGTATGGCGTCACCGTTGGCGGCGTAGGCGGTCACTTCCGCCTCTTGGGCCCCTTGCTCCTTCGCCCACCTGAGAAAGCCCTCCACCAGCCGCGTCCCCGTACGAGCGCCACGGTGCTCCGGGCGCACATACATGCTGACCAGGGTGGCCACCTTCACGGGCCGCATCGCCGTACCCTCCGCCACCGCCCCGGCGAGGTGGCCTACGACCTCCCCGCCTCGCTCGGCGACGAGCAGAAGCCGGCTCGGATCGTCCACGCCTGACGTGAAGCGCTCCGCACCATGTTCGAGCGGCCAGTTGATGTCGACGGTCGCATCGCGCGCGCCCGCGTCCTCGGCGGACAGGGCCGCGCTGCAGGCGACGAGCGCCGGGACGTCGTCGAGCACGGCCGGGCGTACGGCTGCATCTTCGTGATGATCAGTCATGTCTCCCGACCGTAGCGGGCGGGTCTGACAACGGGTCGCGAGGAGCTACCCCGCGTGGCAGTTCCTGGGCAGCTGTCCATGTATGATGGACACCTGTCCAGGAATTTCCAGGGCGGCAAGCCAAGCCCCCACCCCCTCAGAGGAGCCCCCATCATGCAAGCGCTCGCAAACATACTGGTCGGGCTGGTGGCTGCCCTGCACGCCTACATCCTCGTTCTGGAGATGTTTCTGTGGGAGAAGAAGCCGGGGCGGGGGCTGCACGGGTTTGAGCCGGAGATGGCTCGGGCTACCGCGGCGATGGCTGCCAATCAGGGGCTCTACAACGGGTTTCTTGCCGCAGGCCTTGTGTGGGGATTGGTTGCCGGGGATCCGACCGGGTTCCGGGCGCAGGTCTTCTTCCTGGTGTGTGTGATCGTCGCGGGGGTTTATGGAGCCGTGACCGCGAACCGCCGGATCCTGTTCGCCCAGGCACTGCCCGGCACGCTCGCCCTGATCGCCGTCCTCGTCGCCCAGTGACCCCCGCCGCCGACCCCCGAGCGGAGCGCACCCGGGCCAAGCTGCGCCGCACGCTGCTCGACGAGTGCGCGCGGCGCCCGCTGTCGGAGGTCAGCGTCGCGGCCCTGGTGCGGGGGGCCGGAGTCGGGCGGGCCACGTTCTATCTGCACTACGCCGACCTGGAGGCGCTCGCGGTCGACGCCTGCGCCGATGTCGTACGCGAGGCCGTGGACGCCCTGCACGCCTGGCGCGGGCGGCCCGACCCGAGGACCGCGCCGCCCGCGCTGCTGGCGTTCTTCGAGGACCTGCCCCCTCATGCCCCGCTCTATCGCGCCCTGTTGAGCCCGGGCGGCGGAGGCCCGCTGGGTCGCGTACTGCATCACGATCTGCGCGCCCGCAGCCAGGCCGAGCGCGAACTGGTCGGCGCGCCGGAGGCACCGCTCATCGCCTCAGCCGTGGCCGCGACCTTCGCCGGAGTCCTCGCCGACTGGCTGCACGGACTCATCGACGCCACCCCGGAGGAGATCGCCCACCGGGTGTGGCGCCTGCTCGTCACCTTGAACCTCAGCCAGTAGCCGGCAGGGGCGCCCCATCTCTCGGGAAGATGGGGCGCCCCTTGCGAAGCCGGATGCCGGCGTCAGGCGAAGGTCATCACCGGCTTGATCGCCTTGCCCGCGCCCATGTCCTGTACGGCCTGACCGATGTCCTCGAAGGCGTACTTGCTGATCAGCCGCTCCAGCGGCAGCCGGCCCTCGCGGACCAGCTTCACCAGCGCGGGTATCGCGGTCTGCGTCTCGTGGTCGCCGAGGGTGAGGCCCACCACGCGCTTGCCGCCGAGCATTCCGTTGACGTCCAGCGCGACCTCCGAGCCGAACGGCGGGGCGCCGACGATGACCGCCGTGCCGCGCGCTGCGAGCGCGTCCACGCCCTTGCGCAGGACGGCGACGCTGCCGGTGGTCTCCACGACCCCGTCGGCCCCGGCGCCGTCCGTGATCACCTGGATCGCCTCCAGGATGTCCCCGTCACCGGCGTTCACGGTGTGCGTGGCGCCCAACTCGCGGGCCAGCTCCAGCCGTTCGGCCACCAGGTCGACAGCGATCACCGTGGTCGCAGGTGTCATGGCGGCGGCCATCACCGCGGACAGACCGACCGCACCGGCCCCGAGGATCACCAGCGTGTCCCCGGTCCGGGGCGCGAGGACGTTCCACACGGCGCCCACCCCGGTCTGCACACCGCAGCCGAGCGGTGCGATGGTCTCCAGCGGTACGTCCCGGTCGACCTTGACGAGGCTGCGCTGGTCCACCAACGCCCGCTCGGCGAACGAGGACTGGCCGAAGAAGTGGCCGCCGAGGGGTTCGCCGTCGCGGCTGATCGGGCTGGTGCCGTCGGGCCGGCGCCCGCCGATCAGGTTCAACGGCAGCCAGGTGGAGCAGTAGGCCGGGTGGCCGTCGCGGCAGTTCTTGCAGCCGCCGCAGGAGGTGAAGGACATCAGGACGTGGTCGCCGGGCTCGATGCCGGTGACGTCCGAGCCGACGGCCTCGACGACGCCCGCGCCCTCGTGCCCGAGGACTCCGGGCAGCGGGAAGGGCAGACCCCCGCCGGCCACACCGAGGTCGGTGTGGCAGAGCCCGGCGGCGACCATCCGGACGAGCGCCTCGTTCGGGCGCGGTTCGTCGAGCTCGACGGTGGACAGCGTGAACGGCGCTCCCCCGGACTCGACCACGGCTGCACGAGTGGTGGACATACTCAACTCCTTACGAGAGTTACGAGAGACGAGAAGCGGGAGCGCTCAGTCGAGCGAGATGACGACGGACTTGACCTTGGTGTACGCGGCGAGCGCCTCGGGCCCGTACTCACGGCCGAAGCCGGAGGCCTTGACCCCGCCGAAGGGGACGTTGGGGTCGAGCATCGCCCAGTCGTTGACCCAGACGATGCCGGCCTCGATACGGTCGGCGACGCGGTGCGCGCGGGCGAGGTTGGTGGTCTGGATGCCCGAAGCCAGGCCGTACGGCGTGGAGTTGGCCATGGCGACGGCCTCGTCCTCGGAGTCGAAGGGCTGCACGGTGAGGACCGGGCCGAAGATCTCCTCCTGGACAACACGCGAGTCGTTGGCCAGGTCGGCGATGACCGTGGGCTTGTAGTAGAAGCCGCCGTTCAGGTCGAGGCGCTCACCGCCGCAGACGATGCGGGCGCCCTCCTTGCGGGCCAGTTCGACGTACTCCTCGACCTTCTTCAGGTGCTTCTCCCCCGCCATCGGGCCGATGACGGTCTCGGGCTGCCGGGGGTCGCCGATGGGCACGCCGGGCACGGCGTCGGCGAGGATGCCGACCACGGTGTCGTACAGCGGGCGGGCGACCAGCAGGCGCGGGCCGCCCATGCAGAACTGGCCCGTGTTGAAGACGAAGCCCTTGATGACGGCGCCGATGGCCTTCTCGAGGTCGGCGTCCTCGAAGACGATGTGGGCCGCGTTGCCGCCGAGCTCCATCGTGACCGGCTTGAGTGCCTCACCGGCGACGCTCGCCGCGTGCCGGCCGACCGCGGTGGAGCCGGTGAAGGCCACCTTGTCGATTCCGGGGTTGCGCAGCAGCGCCTCGCCGGCGACCGGTCCGCTGCCGGTGACGACGTTGTAGACGCCGTCCGGGACGCCTGCCTTCTTGAGCAGGCCGGCCATGTAGAGAGCGCTGAGCGGGGTCTCGTCGGCGGGCTTGTGCACCACCGTGTTGCCGGCCGCGAGCGCCGGGGCGATCTTCGAACCGGCAAGGATCAGCGGGAAGTTGAAGGGCGTGATCGCGGCGACCACCCCGAGCGGACCGCGCCGGGTGTAGGCGTGGGCGTTGAGCGGGGTGTCCCTGGTCGCACCGTCCAGGGTCCAGGCGAGGGAGGCGTAGTACTCGTAGTCGTTGGCCGCGTTCGTCACGTCGACGGCATGGGTCAGTGTGATCGGCTTGCCTACGTCGAGGCTCTCCAGGTTCGCGATCTCATCCGCGTTCTCCCGGATCAGCTCGGCGACCCGGTGCAGCACACGGCCCCGCTCACGGCCGCTCAGCTGGGCCCAGCCGCTGTTGTCGAAGGCGTCGCGCGCGGCGCGTACAGCCGCGTCGACGTCGGAGGCGTCGGCCTCCGCGACCGTCGTGACCACCCGGCCCGTGGACGGGTCGATCACATCCGTACGCGCCCCGCCGGACGCCTCCCGCCACTGGCCGCCGATGAACAGCTGCCCGGGCTCGCTATCGAAGGTGGTCATGGCCACTCCCCAGCCTTGTTCGCCAAGATTTCAATCAACAGGATTCCTGTTGGTTCGCAGTCTCATTACAGACAGGTTTCCTGTCAATGCCTTACGCTGACCCCATGGTCGGCACCAAGGCATCCACCAAGGCACCTCCGTCGCTCCTCTACATGATCAAACAGGTGGAACTCGTGGTGCGCTCCCACCTGGACGAGCTGCTGCGCCCGGCGGGGATCACGGCGTTGCAGTACACCTCACTCACCGTCCTGGAGCGGCACGACGGTCTGTCCGCGGCGCAGCTCGCGCGCGACTCGTTCGTCACCGCGCAGTCCGTGGCCGATGTGGTCCGGGCCCTCGAGACCCGCGGTCTGGTACGCCGCGAGCGCAACCCCCGCAACCGCCGGGAGCTCCTCATCCTTCTCACCGAGTCTGGCCGCGATCTGCTCGCCCGGCACGCCGAGCCCGTACGGGAACTCGAGGAGCGCATGGTCCGGAATCTCACCGCGCACCAGACCGAACAGTTCCGGCTGGCCTTGTCGAAGACGTGGCAGGCGCTCTCGTAACCAATGGGCGCGGAACCCCGCAAACCCAAGACATATGTCAATCGAACATGCTGGAATTCACCCCATCGGGGTCGGATCGCAGGGTGCTCCAGGGTTTTCCGGGCGGGGAACGGTGAGGTGATGTCGGCGTGCGCAACGGTACCGAGACCCTCACCCCGCAGCTGCACATCCACCGGGACCGCGGATACACCGTGCTCGAGTTCCACGGCGAGATCGACATCGTCGCGGCGCTGGACATCGTGCCGTTCCTGGACACCGCGACGGGACGTCCCGGCGCGCAGGTCGTGCTCGATCTGCGGCACATCGAGTTCCTCGACTGCTCGGGACTGCGCTTACTCCACCGGGCCCGGCTCCGGGTCCTCGACCGGGGCGGACGGCTGCGACTGGTCTGCACCCATCCGCTGGCTCTGCGCATCTTCCAGGTGACCGGTCTCGATGCGCTTCTGCCCCCAATGTCGACTCTGGACGAGGCCCTGGGGCAGTCCGAGGCCACCTCCGGTTCCGTATGACCTGCCTGTGACCCGGCCCGGAGGTGCGCCCCGGAAATCCCCGGCGGCTACTTCACGATCTTGGTGACCTGGCCGGCGCCGACCGTCCTGCCGCCCTCACGGATGGCGAACTTCAGCCCCTCCTCCATGGCGACGGGCTGGATCAGCTCGACGTTCATGGTGGTGTTGTCGCCGGGCATGACCATCTCGGTGCCCTGCGGCAGGGTCACCACGCCGGTCACATCCGTCGTACGGAAGTAGAACTGCGGACGGTAGTTGTTGAAGAACGGCGTATGCCTTCCTCCCTCGTCCTTGGACAGGATGTACGACCGCGCCTCGAACTCGGTGTGCGGAGTCACCGAGCCCGGCTTGATGATGACCTGGCCGCGCTCCACATCCTCGCGCTTCACCCCGCGCAGCAGCAGACCGCAGTTCTCCCCGGCCCGGCCCTCGTCGAGGAGCTTGCGGAACATCTCGATGCCGGTGACCGTGGTGGTGGTCTTCTCCGGCTTGATGCCGATGATGTCGACGGTCTCGTTGACCTTGAGGACACCTCGCTCGATACGGCCGGTGACGACCGTACCGCGGCCCGTGATGGTGAAGACGTCCTCGATCGGCATCAGGAACGGCTGGTCGACATCGCGTACCGGCTCGGGCACGAACTCGTCGACGGCCCTGAGGAGTTCGACGACCGACTGGCCCCACCGCTCGTCGCCCTCGAGGGCCTTGAGCGCGGAGACGCGGACGACCGGGACGTCGTCGCCCGGGAACTCGTACTCGGTGAGGAGCTCGCGCACCTCCAGTTCGACGAGTTCGAGGATCTCCTCGTCGTCCACCATGTCGGCCTTGTTCAGGGCGACGACGATGTACGGCACGCCGACCTGACGCGCGAGCAGGACGTGCTCCTTGGTCTGCGGCATCGGGCCGTCCGTGGCGGCGACGACGAGGATCGCCCCGTCCATCTGGGCCGCGCCCGTGATCATGTTCTTGATGTAGTCCGCGTGACCGGGGCAGTCGACGTGTGCGTAGTGGCGGTTCTCCGTCTGGTATTCGACATGCGCGATCGAGATCGTGATGCCGCGCTGACGTTCCTCGGGCGCCTTGTCGATCTGCTCGAACGGCGTGTACGGGTTCAGGTCGGGGAACCTGTCGTGCAGCACCTTCGTCACGGCTGCCGTGAGGGTCGTCTTACCGTGGTCAATGTGACCGATGGTCCCAATGTTCACATGCGGTTTGGTCCGCTCGAACTTCGCCTTGGACACTGCAGGCCCTCCTGATCACCTGGGTGACGCCGAGCGCGCTTGGCTTGGTCCTGTCGCCGCGTTCTTTCAGTGGAATGCGGCCTTTTCTTCAGAATACGCGGCTGGGACGAGCCTGTGACATTTTGCGGCTCCGCCGCGATGGGCCCCCGCTCGAGCGCTGCCGAGGTGGGGAGTGACCAGCCACGACCCCACCCACAGCTCCGAACCGCACCTCCGGCGGAGCGCTGAGTACGCCCTCTGTGCGCCCCGTCATCCGTCGCATTCGGCCAAGGAAGCGGTCCGGCAAGGGACTTGATGGGTATTCAACAGTCGGGAAGGAGGTCGTTCGACATGACGACGTCCCTGAAGCGCCTGCCCGGATGGGCGAAGCTCCTGAGTGCGGTGCTCCTGGTACTGGTGGTGCTCTTCGCCGGGCTGCGGCTGAGTGTGCTGCCCGGACTGGGCGATGTGTTCCGCGAGGACACCCACGACCGTTCGGGGCCCACGCTCCTCAAGTCGATCCAGGACATCAGCCGTTACGACGCCGCCTCCGGCAACTTCCAGGTGGTGGTGGATCTGGAGAAGGACGCCCGTTTCCTGCCCGACGCGCTCCGCGGCACCCGCACCCTGTACGTGGGCGCCGGCACCGTGGACGCCTACGTGGACCTCGGAAAGGTCGGCGAGAACGACGTGACGGTCAACGAGGACCGCACGTCCGCCACGCTCAACCTCCCGCACGCCGCACTGGGCAAGCCCGCCCTCGACCCCGAGCAGTCGTACGCCGTGTCCAAGCAGCGCGGTCTCCTCGACCGGCTCGGCGACATCTTCTCGGACAACCCGAACGACGAACGCGCCGTCCACCGGCTCGCCGCCCGGCACATCGGTGACGCGGCGAAGGACAGCAAACTCACCGCCCGCGCCGAGGAGAACACGACCGGCATGCTCAAGGGACTGCTGGGCTCCCTGGGCTTCAAGGAGGTGAACGTGACCTACGGGACGTGAGTCCGACTCCTCGACCCGTGCCGTCCTCAGCCGGTATGGATGCCGGGCAGGGCCAGGCCGCCCAGCAGCGCCGCGCCCGCGAGCAGCCAGGCCACGTAGTCCCCGATGTGCCCGGACTGCAGGCGGCGCAGCGGTCCGGCCCAGGCCTCGCCCGGCAGCCAGGTCCGCCGGGTGACGGCGAGCCCGGCGAGGCCCACGGCCGGCAGGGTCGAGGTCAGGCCGAGCAGCACTCCGGCCGGGGTCCAGTGGGGTGAGGCGAACGCCGCCGCTGCGCCCGCCTCGTTCACCGCGTGGTCCACGACGGTGGCGAAACCCGGCGCCACGCCGGCGGTGAACGAGGCGCCCAGCAGCACGGTGGGGACGGTCGTCATCGTGTCCGGTACGCGCCTGAGCCGCCGCCGGGTCTCGGGCGGCTCGCCGGCGCCGGTCGTCTCGTACGAGGCGTGTTCCTCGGGTTTCGGACCGAGCCCGAGGAACACCCGCGCGGCGACCCGTAGCACGGCGGCCGCGGTCACCGTCGACACGGCCACGTACAGCACGGTCAGCGCGGGCCCGGCCGCCTCCTCGGTGAGCGCCTTGCCCAGTGCGGTGCCGAAGGGCGGCAGTCCGGCCAGGCCCGGCGCGCCGACGACGAAGAGCACCGCGACACCGCGCAGTTCCCGGGCGCGCCCGTGCAGCGCGTACTCGTCGACGCTGCCGAACCGGTCGAGGACGATGCCCGCGCAGGCGAAGAGGGCGGCCTTCACTCCGGCGTGGCCGAGGATGTAGAGCGCGACTCCGCCGTCCGACGCCGGGGTGAGGACGCCCCGACGCCGGTGAGGAACAGCCCTATGTGGGCGACCGTCGAGTACGCCAGCAGGCGTTTGATGTGCCGCTGGTACCAGCACATCACCGCGCCGACCACCCCTGTCAGCACGCCCAGCACCAGCAGCACACGCTGAAGGTCCGCCGCCGGGATGCCGCCCGGGCCCGCGAAGACGTCCCCGTACACCCGCCAGACCCCGAACACGCCGAGTTCGACCATCACGCCGGACATCAGCATGCACAAAAGTGCCGTACGGGAGCAGCGTGTCGGCGAGGAAGGCCGTGCCGGCCAGCACTCCCGCGAGCCCCAGCACCAGATACGCGGACGCCGCGAGCGCGTCGCCGACCTCGTACAGGCCGACCGGCCGGATCCGCTCCAGGGCGCGGTAGTCGGCGCCGAGGTACAGCAGGTGCAGGGCGGTCGCGGCGACCACGCCGCCCTGGAAGCCGCCGCCGGGGCTGAGCTGTCCGTGGGCGATGACGTACAGGCCGGTGAGGAGGGCCACCGGGAGCGTGAGGAGCGCGTAGCGGCGTACGGGGACGGCCACTTGCGCGGGTGCCGGGTGGGCGCGGTGTTCCTCGCGGGTCTGGCGGAGCAGCACGACGGTGCCCAGGACCGCCGAGAAGAGGATGGTCATCTCGCCCAAGGTGTCGAAGGCCCGCTGGTCGAAGATGACGGACGACACCGTGTTGGCGGTCTGCCGGGCCAGCGACTCGCGTACCGCCCGGTCCCCGTAGGGGTGTTGGTCGCCGCCGAAGCCGGGCAGTTCCAGGCAGGCGGCGACGAGGAGCACCGCGAGGCCCCCGCCGCAGACGGCGAGGATCCACAGCCGTACGCGCCTGGTCATTCCGTACGCCCCTTCCGCTGCCGTCGCACCTTGCGCACCGAGAGGAGGAGCAGCAGTGGGGTGAGGGCCGATCCGACGGCGAGTTGGGAGAGGGCCACGTCGGGGGCCTGGAGCACGGTGAACAGCAGGGCGAGCGCGACGCCGAGCACGGCGAGGACCAGGGCCTGGCTTACGGGATCGCGGACCGCGACGGCGGCGGTCGCGGTGGCGGCGACCAGCAGCAGGGCGACGACGATCACCGCGTCAGCCATGGCGGTCCTCGCCCTTGGGCATGCCGTGGGCCAGCGCCCGGGAGGCGACGAGGGTGCCGCCGATCAACAGCGCGCCCGTCACCAGGAGTTTCGCCATGGCCCGGCCCGGTCCGGTGGCCACGCACGCCGCGAGGACGACCGCCGCGCCGAAGCCGACGGCCCGCCAGGTGAGCGCCCGGGCGCGGGGCGGATCCTCGTCCAGGTCCTCGGCGAGCAGCCGGGCGAAGACGAGGGTGCCGACGGGGCCCAGGAGGGCGAGGACCAGGGCGATATCGACGTACGACGGCCTGCCGTAGCCCTGGGCGAGCAGCAGCAGGGCGGAGCAGAACAGCGTCGTGGACAGGTTCTGTGCGATGACCCGGCGCCGCAACGGGCCCGTGGCCACGCCCCACACCACCGCCGCGCCTCCCCCGGCGAGCGCGGCCGTCGCCGTGACGGTCCAGCCGTTCATTCCGCGTCCACCGCCCGGCGCGCGGCACGCGCGGCGACGGCGCCGACGAGGGCGACGCCCGCACCCACCACCAACTCCAGGGCGTCCACGGTGGTGATGAACACCAGCCAGAGAACGGCCAGGGCGGCCCACCAGGCGAGGACTTCGGACACGGCGCGGATCAGAGTCGTACGTCGCGTCATGCGCACCACCTCCGAACCGCTGACCCTTTTCACCTGATATATCCGACACGTCATCCAAACACCGCCGGAGTGCCGTCCGGCGACGGCGCGCGACGGGTTTGTGGCCGGAGCGCCCCTGTAGTGCGGAGGAAAACTCGATGTGACGTGTTCGGTCGCGGTCGTCGGCATCGTCGACCGTTTCGCGGGTAACTGTCTTTGTTGAAGCGTCAGTTGAACGCTGGAGGGTTGCATGGCCCGTGCCCCGAAGTCACGTTCGAGCACCCCGAAATCAGGCTCAAGCACCCCGAAGTCCCGCTCAGGGACCCCGAAATCCCGCTCAAGCGCCTCAAAGGCTCGCTCGAGCACCGCGAAGTCCCGCTCCCGTACGTCCCGTACGGCGAAATCGGGCCGTAAGCCGGCGCCCGCACCGAGCGGCCGACGTCCCCTGCCGCTGGTCGTACGCCTGCTGGTGCTGCTGGTCGCCGTCGCCGCCATGGTGGCGTTCGCCGCCGCGCTGGCCCAGATCACGCTCCAGCCGTCGCCCGCCTCAGAGGCGCTGACGCACACCAATCTGCGCCCGGGCCGCTCCCTGCGGGCCTACCTGGACCAGCCCGAACTCCGCGACGCGGCCAGGCAGATCGGCGGCAACCTCCTCCTCGGCGTCCCCTTCGGGATCCTGCTGCCCGTGGTGCTCCCCCGGGCGCGCGGCATCCTGCGGGTGCTCACGCTGACCGCGGCGGTGATGCTGCTCGTCGAGCTGGTGCAGGGGGCGATGGTCACCGGGCGCGCCTTCGACATCGATGACGTACTGCTCAACACCACCGGGGCGATGGTTGGTTATCTGCTCCTCGGCAGGCGGATGGGCCGGGCCGTGCACCCGCGTAAGCCCAAGGGCACGGCCTGAACCATGTCCGGTTCGCTCGCCTCGCGACGGCTAGACCAGTGCCTTCGCGAGGAGGGCGGCGGTCTTGGCGACGAGTGGTTCGTCCATCGGGGTGTCGGATTCGGTGTCGGGCTTCGTGGACAGTACGGCCAGCACGACCGGGGCCCCGTCCGGTGTCCAGGCGATGCCCGCGTCGTTGGTGGTGCCGTACTTGCCGGTGCCCGTCTTGTCGCCGAGGGCCCAGTCCTCGGGCAGGCCCGCGCGGAAGCGGTTCGTGCTGGTGGTGTTGGCGAGCAGCCACGCGGTCAGCTGCCGCCGGTCCGGGGCGTGAGGCCGTCGCCGAGGGCGAGCTTCGCTCAGGTGCGCCCGATGGCGGACGGGCTTGAGGTGTCCGTCACGCGCCCTGGTTCGGCGGCTGGGGCGTACTGCTAAGAACTCCACGTGCACTGTCTCCTCGTAACGATGATCAGTGTTCGCAGATGCAGATTCCCCGCCGGTGCCGCCCGGTTCCCTCACTCAGGCCGTGTCGTGGGCCACACCGGACGCTCTCAGTGGATCTTCCACGTGTGTTTGTCGCCGCCTACCCAGCGGACAGCCTCCGGGTCGTCGGCGTCGTGCACCGGGACGCCGTACGCCGCGGCGGCGACCAGGACGTCGGTGAAGGACTTGGCCTCGCCTATGACGGCGCCGTCGATCTTCACGATGCGGAAGGGCGGATTCCCAGGCTGGACGCCCAGCACCATGATCCGCGGGTGCGAAATGTAGGGGCTTGCGATTTCAGTCATGATCCCACCAGTTCCACACGCCGGTCGCCGACAGCCTGCCGGGGCGGCGATGTCAGTCGTGGCACTCGGCTGCGCCGATAGGCCAGGTGGCCGAAAGAGGGTCGCACTTCATGGTGGCACAGCGGGGCTCCGGTGGCCGCTGTGCGGAGCCGTCCGGGTGGCGCGACTCTGGTGACATGGAACCGGCCGAGGCCCTGGACCGGATCGCTTTCCTGCTGGAGCGGTCCCAGGCACCCACGTATCGCGTACGGGCGTTCCGCACGGCGGCGAACGCGGTCGCCGCGCTGCCCTCCGAAGAAGTGGTCAAGAGGGCGGCCACCGGATCGCTGGAGTCGCTGAAGGGCGTCGGGCCGAAGACCGCACAGGTGGTGCGGGAGGCGCTGGCAGGCCAGGTGCCGGGGTATCTGGAGCGGCTGGAGCAGGAGGCGCCGGATCCGCGCGCGCAGGGCGGTGAGCGGCTGCGTGCGTTGCTGCGTGGCGACTGCCATCTGCATTCGACATGGTCGGACGGAGGGAGTCCGATCGAGGAGATGGGGCGGGCGGCGGCCCGGCTCGGGCACGAGTGGGCGGTGCTCACCGACCACTCGCCGAGCCTCACGATCGCGCGTGGGCTGTCCCCGGAGCGGCTGCGGGAGCAGCTCGACGTGGTGGCGGAACTCAACGCGCGCTGGGCTCCGTTCCGGCTGCTCACCGGCATCGAGTGCGACATCCTCGAGGACGGTTCGCTGGACCAGGAACCCGAGTTGCTGGACCGGCTCGACGTCGTGGTGGTCTCGGTGCACTCGAAGTTGCGGATGAAGGCGGCGGCGATGACGCGCCGTATGGTCGCCGCCGTACGCGATCCGCACTCCGACGTGCTCGGGCACTGCACCGGCCGGCTCGTCGGCGGGCGCGGGCGGCCGGAGTCGGAGTTCGACGCGGACGCGGTCTTCGCGGCCTGCGCCGAGTCGGGGACGGCGCTCGAGATCAACTGCCGTCCCGAACGGCTCGATCCACCGCGCCGGCTGCTGCGCCGGGCGGTCGACGCTGACGTGCTGTTCTCCGTGGACACCGACGCGCACGCGCCCGGCCAGCTGGACTGGCAGGGGTACGGGTGCGCGCGGGCCGAGGAGTGCGGGGTCCCCGCCGAGCGCGTGGTCAACACCTGGTCAGCGGACGAGCTGCTGGCGTGGACGCGGCATCGGGATGTGCCGGGCGGCGTGACCTCGTAGCACCGAGGCGGCCCGGATGCGCGGTACCGAGGAGGCCGGGAGGCGTGCGCGTCCCGCTTCTCCGGTTACTCGGCCCGGATGATCCGTCTGACCGAGGCCAAGGACCGGGTGGGGAACGAGATGCGGACCGTGGCCGAGGCCGCGCGGCGGGCGGCGCGCGGGCCGGGCAGGGAACGCGACCTCCTCGTTCAGTCGCTCAAGGCCGCCGCGGCGGCGCTGCTCGCGTGGACCGTGGCGGACGAATGGCTCGGCGATCCGATGGCGCTGATGGCGCCCTGGGTGGCCGTGGTCCTGGTGCAGGCCACCGTGTACAGCTCGCTGCGGCAGGCGGCCCAGCAGTTCGCGGCGATCTGCGTCGGCACGCTGCTGGCCTCGGCGGCACAGGTCCTCACGGGCAACATCCTGGCCGCTCTCGCACTGTCCGTCCCGGTGCTGATGCTGCTGGCCAACTGGCGCCGCTTCGGCGACCAGGGCATTTACGCCACGACCACCGCTCTGTTCACCCTCGCCTCGGAAACCGTGACGACCTCCGCGATCAGCCACCGGGTCGCTCAGGCCGCGCTCGGGGCCGTCATAGGGGTCGCCGTCAACGCCTTGGTCCTGCCGCCGGTCCACCTGCGCGACGTACGCGAGAACCTGGCGGCTCTCGCGCAGGAGACCGGCGACGTACTGGCCGATATCGCCGAGGACCTGCGGCACGACGACTGGGACGCCTCGAACGCCGCACACTGGTCGCGCGCCTCCGCCCGTCTGGCGCGCCGGCTCGACGATCTGCGGGCGGCCAGGGGCTGGAGCCAGGAGAGCCTGCGGCTCACGACGGACTGGCTGAGGGCGTTCCACCGGGTGCCGCTGGATGTTCCGGCGGCGGACGAGGACGAGCGGTGGAGCAGGATCACCGGGCATGTGGCGGCGCTGATCCGGGCCCTGGCGGTCTCGGTCGACGGTGAGCGGACCGCCGGCCCGCCGGACGGGGCGGCCCTGCACCGCTACGCCCGGCTGCTCGCCCTGCTCGGGGAGGCCTGCCACCGCGAGAGCCGGTGGCTGCTGGAGCTGGGCGGACGCCGGGACGATGCGGAGGCGTACGGTACGGACCGCCGGGCGGAGGCGACGATGCGGGAGCTGCACGAGGCGCTGCAGACCAGCCTGCGCGACCACGCCGGCCTGGGCGCACCCCGCGCCGCCGTCCTGGGCACCCTGCTGCTCCAGGCCGAGAACATCTGGGCAGAGACGGAAGGGCCGGGCCCGGCGCGTCGCTCGTGACGCATATCACGGTTGACCTGCGCGAACCAGGGAACACTGACCAGTAGTTTGCCGTTAAATAAGTCGTGGGGCCCCGACCGTGATTCCCCCGTCCGGTCGGGGTCCCTTTCCGTTGCCAGGGCTCAGTCGAGTGCGTCCAGGGCAGCCGTCAGCTCCGGAGCGACGGCGTCCCGGATCCAGGACTGCCGCTCGTCGATCTGGGCTCGGGGGACTATCTCGATGTGCATGATCAGGTAGAGGTAGCTGCGGTAGAGGGCGAGGCGTCGACGGGCTGCCGACGTGAACTCGGCTTTGCCGCCCGCCTCTTGATATCCCTTCAGGAACGCCTCGTCCTTCTCGATGTCACCGAGCAGCGCGAGCGAGACGAAGTCCGCCAGCGGATCGCCCCAGAACATGCGCTCGCCGTCGATCAGCCCGCCGATCCGTGGTGCCGCGCCGCCCTCCGGACGCTCGACCAGGATGTTCCCGTCCCACAGGTCGAAGTGCACGAGGCGCGGCTCCGAGACCTCGTCGAGCGCGTCGTACGCGGCCTTGGCCGACCGGGCGATCTCGTCCACGGGCCGGGGCAGCCACGCCGCGTAGCGGCGGGCGTCATCCAGAACGGCGTCGTAGATCGTGGTGAAGGCCGTACGCCAGTCGCCGGCCAACGGCCCGAGGGCACCGGACGGGTACCCGAACCCGGGTCCAGTCACCCGGTGAAGCCGGGCGACCTGGCGCCCCAACTCCCCACGAAGGCCTGCCCGTTCGCCGTCCGTGACGGAGGAGTCCCACGGTTCACCCGGGCACGCCGTCATCAGCAGATACCGCCCCGTGGACGCGGCTCCGTCGAAACAGACGCCCACCACATGCGGCGCGGCCACGTCGACGGTGGCGGCGGCGCGGTAGAACTCCGCCTCGGAGACGAGCAGTTCACGTTCGTGACGCATACCGGGGTCGGTGGGCGGGGGCGGAACCTTCAGTACGTAACGACTGCCGTCGTCGAGCAGCAGCTCCTCGACGAGGTTGTACGTTCCCCCGTCCATCGACCGGCACCGGACAAGCCGCTCCCCCGGCACCCCGACCGCCTCGAGCACCCGCCGAGCCCGCGCCTCCGACATCCTGCCCCCACCCAGTTGATGATCCGGCCTACGGTTCAGGTACAGCGTACGGGGCCGGAAACCCATTAGCTCTCGCCGAAACGGCTATGTAGCGTAGGTACAAACCTAGGCACCCTAGGTTCTTCACCTGGCCCGACCGGCTCTCCGGCAGCCCGATTCCCCACAAGGACCCCCACGATGCGACCACTCACCGAGCAGGACATACGCACCTCGTTCATCAACTGCTCCAAGGGAGAGGCGAAACGTCTCGCGATACCGCGTGACCTCGCCGAACGCCCGTGGCACGACCTCGACTTCCTCGGCTGGCGAGATCCGGGAGCGCCCGACCGCAGCTACCTCGTCACCGAGCGCGAGGACCGGCTCGTCGGCGTCACCCTGCGCTTCCCGTCTTCCCAGCGCGGCTTCCTGCACCGCAGCATGTGCTCCCTGTGCATGACGACCCACCCGGGCAACGGCGTCTCTCTGATGACGGCGCGCAAAGCGGGCGCGGCCGGACGCGAGGGCAACTCCGTCGGCGTGTACATGTGCGCCGACCTGGCCTGCTCGCTGTACGTACGCGGCAAGAAGATCCCGGAGTCCGGACTCCGTATCGAGGAAAGCCTCACGGTGGAGCAGCAGATCGCCCGGGCTACGGGCAATCTCTCCGCTTTCCTGGACAAGCTGTACACATAGGGGGCCTGTCCCGGCCTGCCGACCGGCCTGTGTCACCGTCGGACACGTTCGGTGGGGCTACGGAACGGGAAGTGGCGAGAGATGCGGGATGTACGTGAGGCATGGGCCGCCGGCGCGGTCCGGGTCGCGAAGTGGCGCCAGGAGCCCGTTTTCGTCCAGACGGTGCGGTCGGCCGCGGCCGCGACGATCGCGTACGTGGTCGCGCTGCAGTTCAGCCCGGAGGTGGCACCGCTCACCGCTCCGCTGACCGCACTCCTCGTCGTCCAGGTGACCCTCTACTCCACGCTCACCACGGGCGTGCGCCGAGTGAACTCCGTGGTGGCGGGCGTGCTGCTCGCCATCGCGTTCAGTGCCATCGTCGGACTCACCTGGTGGAGCCTCGGTCTGCTGATCCTCGCCTCGCTGGCCGTCGGCCATCTGGTGCGGGTGAGCGAGTTCGTGCCCGAGGTGGCGATCAGCGCGATGCTGGTCCTCGGCGTCACCAGAGTCGGTGACACGGCCTGGGCGCGAGTGCTGGAGACCTTCATCGGAGCCGTGGTCGGGCTCGGCTTCAATCTGCTCTTCGCTCCCCCGGTGTGGGTGGTCGCGGCCGGGGAGTCCATCGAGGATCTGGCGCGCCGGATGCGGCAGTTGATGCTGCTGGTCGGCGAGGAGGCGGGCGGGCGCACCCCCGTGGCGTACGCGGCGGAACGCCTGTACGAGGCCCGTCGCCTCGACCACGACATCGTCGAGGTGGACGCGGCCCTCAAGCAGGCCGAGGACAGCCTGAAGCTCAACCCCCGGGTACGCGAAGGGCTGCTGCACCGTGTCGTCCTGCGGACCGGGCTCGACACGCTGGAGATCTGCACGGTGGTCCTGCGGGTGCTCGCCCGCAGCCTCACCGACCTGGCCAAGCTGCGTGAGCCCGAGCCGCTGTTCGAGCGCGAGACCGGCGCCACGGTCGAGCAGCTGCTGGGCGAGGTCGGTGACGCCGTGGTCAGCTTCGCCGTCCTGGTCACCTCCGACGTCAGCCGCAGCGCGGAGTCCGCGGAGGCCCGGCTCGCCACCGAACTGGCCTCGGCGACCGCCACCCGCGACAAACTGGCCCAGCTCATGCTCGACGAGGTCCAGCGGGACGCGCGCCAGTGGCAGCTGCACGGCGCGGTGCTCACCGAGGTCACCCGGATCCTCGACGAACTCGACATGGAGCACCGCTCCGACCGGCTCCTGGAGGAGCTGGACCGCTGCACGCGCGAGCAGCGCGAACGCCTGCCCAGCCTGGCCCGCCTGCGCCGCGGTCTGCGCAAGCTCCGGCGGAAGCCCCGTACCGCCCCGGATCGAGCTGCCTGACCAGCCACCACTCGGAGCCGCATTTGCCCCGCGCCGCCGCGAGCGGTCAAGGTGGCTGTCACGGCCGAGGCGAGCGAGACCAGAGGTGCGGGCAATGATCAAGGGTGCGGAACCGGCACGAGGCGTGCTCGGCAGGCGCCGTTTCGTCGGGGCGCTCGCGGCGGTCGCGGTGACGGGCCCGGCCGGCTGCGGCACCCAGGACACGCAGGACCGCCCTGAGGCCGGCACCGCCTCCACCCCCGCGCGCGCCGCGTCCACGGGGTCCGCGGGCGTCAGGCGCCGGTGGGCGGTGGGAGCGGTATGGGTCGGCCGGGTCCTCGGCACGCCCAGCAGCTCGCGGTAGCAGGCGTCGAGGCGGGCGCACATGTCCTCTGG